>DAICZL010000261.1 GCA_027311165.1 bacterium | reverse complement strand
GCCATATTCTCCCCTGTCACCTCAGCGTCCCTTGCCGCGCACCCGCGCCTTGCGGATCAGGCCTTCATACTGATGCGCCAGCAGATGCGACTGGATCTGGGTGATGGTGTCCATCGTGACGGAGACGATGATCAGCAGGCTGGTGCCGCCGAAATAGAACGGCACGCCATAATGGCTGATCAGGATCTCGGGCAGCAGACAGACCGCGACCAGATAGAGAGCGCCGATCGTGGTCAGCCGCGTCAGCACATAGTCGAAATAATCCGCGGTGGCCGAGCCGGGCCGGATGCCGGGGATGAACCCGCCATATTTCTTCAGGTTGTCCGCTGTCTCCTGCGGGTTGAACACCACGGCGGTGTAGAAATAGGAGAAGAAGATGATCAGACCGGCATAGAGCGCGATATAGGCCGGCTGGCCGTGGCCCAGGACCTGCGCGACCCAGCCGAGCCAGCTATTGCCGCTGGCGGCCGAGGAGAACCCGGCGACGGTCGCCGGGATCAGCAGCAGCGAGCTCGCGAAGATCGGCGGGATCACGCCGGAGGTGTTGATCTTCAGCGGCATGTGGGTGGAGTCGCCACCGAACATCCGGTTGCCCACCTGGCGCTTGGGATACTGGATCACGATCCGGCGCTGGGCGCGCTCCATGAACACGACGAAGCCGATCACCACCACCGCCA
Source organism: bacterium (assembly GCA_027311165.1). Classification (GTDB taxonomy): domain Bacteria; phylum Pseudomonadota; class Alphaproteobacteria; order Acetobacterales; family Acetobacteraceae; genus DAICZL01. The sequence goes on along the minus strand of DAICZL010000261.1, from coordinate 21,564 downwards.
GCAGCACGAACACCAGGATGAAGATCGGCGACAGCGCGCCGGTGCGGCCCATCTCCAGAAGGTTGGCCAGCGCATGCGGCATGCTGGCGACGATGCCGGAGAAAATGATCAGGCTGATCCCGTTGCCCACCCCGCGCGCGGTGATCTGCTCGCCCAGCCACATCAGGAACATCGTGCCGCCGACCAGCGAGATCATGCAGGAAAAGCGGAAGAACATCCCTGGATCGATCACCGCCGCGCCGAGCGGCCCGCGCATGCTCTCGAGCCCGATCGAGATCCCGTAGGACTGGACCAGCGCGATCAACACGGTCAGGTAGCGGGTATACTGGTTCAGCTTCTTGCGGCCCTGCTCGCCCTCTTTCTTGAGGGTTTCCAGCGCCGGTAGCGCCGCCGAGAGCAGCTGCACGATGATGCTGGCGCTGATATAGGGCATGATGTTCAGCGCGAAGATGGTCATCCGCCGGAGCGCGCCGCCGGTGAACATGTCGAACATGCCCAGAATGCCGGCGCCATTCTGGGTCATCATCTGGCCCATGACCGCGGCATCGACGCCGGGCACCGGAATATAGGTCCCCACCCGGTAGACGATCAGCGCGGCCAGGGTGAACCAGATGCGCTTCTTGAGCTCGGTGGCCTTGGAGAGCACCCCGAGATTGAGATTGGCAGCAAGCTGCTCGGCCGCCGAGGCCATGCGCATTTCCCCATCATCAGAACGGCGCCATCCGGGTTAACAGACGGCGCCGTCCACGTTCAAACCATCTTGCCGCCGGCCGGGGAAGGGTGGCAAGGCCAATCGGCCCGGCCAGTGCGCCCCAGGCGCGCGCCGGGGAGCCCCGGACCCGCTAGGCGTCCGGCTGCGCCGCCGCCGCCGGCAGCGTCACCACCCCGCCCGCCTGTTCCACCGCGACCTTCGCCGCGGCCGAGGCGCCGGAAACGCTGATCCTGACCGCCCGGGTGATCGTCCCGCCGGCCAGCAGCCGCACCCCCGACATCTTGCGCTCGCGCACCAGGCCGGCCGCATGCAGCATCGCTTCGGTGATCTCGGCGGCGCCGTCGATCCGGCCCTCGGCGATCGCCCGGTCCAGCGTGCCCAGATTGAGCGGCGCATAGACCTTGCGGAAATGGTTGACGAAGCCCCGCTTGGGCAACCGCCGGTAGATCGGCAGCTGGCCGCACTCGAACCCGTTCAGCGCCACGCCCTCGCGCGCCTTCTGGCCCTTGACGCCCTTGCCGGAGGTCTTGCCCTTGCCCGATCCGATGCCGCGGCCGAGCCGCTTGGACTTCAGATGCGCGCCGGCATTGTCGCGCAGTTCGTTCAGCTTCATCCGACAGTCTCCACCCGCAGCAGATGCGCCACCTTGCGGATCATGCCGCGCACCGAGGGGGTATCCTCAAGCTCGCGGGTGCGGCGCAGCTTGTTGAGCCCCAACCCGATCAGCGTTTCCTTCTGGCCGGGCTTACGCCCCAGCGCCGAGGCGATCTGCGTCACCCGCACCTTGCCCTCAGCCGGCATCGGTCGCCTCCTGCGCCGGCGTGGCATCGCGGCGGCCGAGCAGATCGGATACCTTCTTGCCGCGGCGGGAAGCCACCGAACGCGGGCTCGCGCACTGCGCCAGCGCCGCGAAGGTCGCCTTCACCATGTTGTGCGGGTTGCGGCTGCCCAGGCTCTTGGCCACCACATCGCCGATCCCCAGCGTCTCGAACACCGCGCGCAGCGGCCCGCCGGCGATGATGCCGGTGCCCGCCGAGGCCGAGCGCAGGATCACGTCGCCCGCGCCGAAGCGGCCATGCACATCGTGATGCAGCGTGCGGCCTTCCTTCATCGGCACGCGGATCATGCCGCGCCTGGCCCGCTCGGTCGCCTTGCGGATCGCCTCGGGCACCTCGCGCGCTTTGCCGGCGCCATAGCCCACGCGGCCCTTCTGATCACCCACCACCACCAGCGCGGCGAAGGCGAAGCGGCGGCCACCTTTCACCACCTTGGCGACGCGGTTGATGGTGACCAGCTTATCGATGATCTCGTCGCCGCCATCGTGGCCGCGGTCCCGGTCGCGATCGCGCCGGCCGCCCTCACGTGCTTCCCGTGCCATGCCGAATTCCCCTAGAACGCCAGCCCGCCCTCGCGGGCGGCTTCGGCCAGCGCCTTGACGCGACCATGATAGATATACGACCCGCGATCGAACACCACGGCACTGACCCCGGCAGCGAGAGCCCGTTCGGCGACCAGCTTGCCCACGGCCTCCGCCGCCGCCTTGTCAGCGCCGGTCCGCAGCGCCTCGCGCAGCGCCTTGTCGAGCGAGGACGCGGCGGCCAGCGTACGGCCGCCGACATCGTCGATCACCTGGGCATAGATGTGCTTGCCCGACCGGAACACCGACAACCGCGGCCGGCCGCCGGCCTTGTGCCGCAACTGATAGCGCAGGCGCTCACGCCGGCGCTCGCGCAGATCCTGGTTCGCGCTCATGCTACTTCTTCTTGCCTTCCTTGCGGCGGATCGTCTCGGTCGTGTAACGCACGCCCTTGCCCTTGTAAGGCTCGGGCGGGCGATAGGCGCGAATCTCCGAGGCGACCTGACCGCCCAGCCGCTTGTCCACGCCCGCAACCTTGATCGTGGTCGGCTTCTCGCAGGTGATCTGGATCCCCTCGGGGATCGGATAGATCACGTCATGGGAGAAGCCGAGATTGACCACCAGCGTCCGCCCCTGCACCGCGGCGCGATAGCCGGTGCCGGTGATCTCCATCGTCTTCTCGAAGCCGGTGGACACCCCCCGCACCATGCTGGCGGCCAGCGCCCGCGTGGTGCCCCACATCATCCGCGCCCGCGCCGCCGTGCCGCGCGGGGAGACGGTGATCTTGCCGTCCTCCACCACCGCATCGACATGCTCGGTCAGCGCGAGGCTGAGTTCGCCCAGTTTGCCCTTGGCCGAGAGGATGCGGCCGACCACCGCAACCTGCACGCCCGGAGGGATCTCCACGGGATATTTCCCGACCCGCGACATTGCCCGATCTCCGTCAGAACACGCGGCAGAGCACTTCGCCGCCGACATTGGCGGCGCGTGCCTCGGCATCGCTCATCACCCCGCGGGGCGTGGACAGGATCGAGATGCCGAGCCCGGCATAGACCCGCGGCAGGTCCTTGATCCCCGAATAGATCCGCCGCCCAGGCTTGGAGACCCGCGTGATCTCCTTGATCACCGGCTCGCCCTCGGCATATTTCAGCTCGATGCGCAGCTGGGCCACGCCGGGGCGCAGCTCCTCGGCGGCGAAGCCGCGGATATAGCCCTCGCGCTTGAGCACATCCAGCACATTGGCCCGCAGCCTGGAGGCAGGAGCCACGCAATTGGCGTGGCGCGAGCGCTGCGCATTGCGGATACGCGTCAGCATATCGCCCAGCGGATCGGACATCGACATGTTCGCGTTCCCTACCAGCTCGCCTTGGCCATGCCGGGGATCTGCCCGGCACCGGCGAGGTCGCGCAACGCGATGCGGCACAGCTTGAACTTGCGGTAGTTCCCCCGCGCGCGGCCGGTCAGCGCGCAGCGCAGCCGCACCCGGTTGGCCGCGCCGTTGCGCGGCAGCTCGGCCAGCTTCATCGAGGCGTTGAACCGCTCCTCCACCGGCAGGGTGCGGTCCATCACCAGCGCCTTCAGCGTGGCGCGCTTGGATTTGTCACGGGCCGCCATGCGCTCGCGCTTGACATTCCGGTTTACCGCAGACGTCTTGGCCATATGCTCTTTACCTCCGGAACCTGCCGGGAACATGCCCCCGGCGGTCTTCCAACCTGTCTCGTGTTCGGCAACGCCCGGTCACCTCGGGGAAGCCCGGCTTCCCCGAAGCCACCGGATTCAGGCGGCAAACGGAATGTCGAACGCCTTCAGCAGCGCCTTCGCCTCGGCATCCGTGCGCGCCGTGGTCACGAAGACGATGTCCATGCCGCGGATCGTGTCCACCCGGTCGTAGTTGATCTCCGGGAAGATGATCTGCTCCTTCAACCCCATCGCGAAATTGCCGCGCCCGTCGAAGCCCTTGCTGCCGATGCCACGGAAATCGCGCACCCGCGGCAGAGCAATCGTCACCAGACGGTCGAGGAATTCGTACATCCGCGCCTTGCGCAGCGTCACCTTGCAGCCGATCGGCAGTCCGGCACGGATCTTGAAGCCGGCGATCGCCTTCTTGGCCAGCGTCTTGACCGGGCGCTGGCCGCTGATCTGTGCGAGCTCCGCGACCGCGGCATCCAGCTTCTTCTGGTCGCCGGCCGCCTCACCCACGCCCATGTTGATGACGATCTTCTCGAGCCGCGGCACCTGCATCACATTCTGATAGCCGAACTGCTCGCGCAACGCCGAGCGCACCTGATCGTGGTAGCGCCGCTGCAGCCGTGGCATCTCCCCCGCCGAGGCCTGTGGCGTCGCATCCACCGGCCCCATCGAGGCAACCTTGCCGCCGGCGCGAACCTCGGCCTTGCTGTTCGGCTTGCCGGCACCCTGGCCGCCCTGGCCCCGCGCCGCGGCGCCGCCGCCCTTGGCACCACCTTTCGCTCCGCCCTTGGCGCCTGCCTTGGCCGAGCCGCCCTTCGCCGCGGCCCCCTTCTTGGCACCGCCCTTGCTGTCGCTCATTGCGGCCCCCTCAGCTCTCGATCACCTGGCCGGTGGCTTTCGCCACCCGCACCTTCCGCCCACCCTCCAGCACCCGGAAGCCCACCCGCGTGCGCTTCTCGCTGGCCGGATCGACCAGCATCAGGTTGGAGAGATGAATGCTCGCCTCACGCGACACGATCCCACCCGGCTGGTTCATGCCGGCCGGCTTGGTGTGGCGCTTGGCGATGTTCACGCCCTGCACCACGGCGCGATCATCCTTCGGCGCGACGCTCAGCACCTCGCCGCGCTTGCCCTTGTCGGCGCCGCTGATCACCTCGACGCGGTCGCCCTTGCGAATCCTGGCTGCCATGGCGCTACAGCACCTCCGGCGCGAGAGAGATGATCTTCATGAACTTCCGCCCGCGCAGCTCGCGCACCACCGGGCCGAAGATGCGGGTGCCGATCGGCTCCTGCTGCTTGTTGATCAGCACCGCCGCGTTGCGGTCGAAGCGGATGGCGCTGCCATCGGCCCGGCGCACCGGAAAGCTGGTGCGCACGATCACCGCCTGGTGCACGTCGCCCTTCTTCACCTTGCCGCGCGGGATCGCCTCCTTGACGGAGACCACGATCACATCGCCCACCGACGCCGTCTTGCGCTTCGACCCGCCCAGCACCTTGATGCACTGCACGCGCCTGGCGCCGGAATTGTCGGCGACCTCCAGGTTGGTCTCGACCGAAATCATCGCTCTTCCCCTGGCTCAGCCGGCAGCAGGCGCGGCGACAGCGGCCGCCGGCGCATCGGCGCCCGCCGCCAGCGCATCGCCATTGCGCGCGACCACCAGCCATGTCTTGCGCTTGCTGATGGGCCGGCATTCCTCGATGCGGACCACGTCGCCGACATGGCACAGATTGGCCTCGTCATGCGCCGCGTATTTCTTCGAACGGCGAATGAACTTCTTGTAGAGCGGATGCATCACCCGACGATCGACAAGCACCGTCACGGTCTTGTCCATCTTGTCGCTGGTCACCCGCCCGGTCAGCACGCGCCTCGGCATCGCCCCGCCCCTCTCAGCTCTTCGCGGCGGAGGTGGTCTTCTCCGCCAGGATCGTCTTCACCCGCGCGATATCGCGCCGCACCGTCCGCACCCGCGCTGTGCCTTCCTGCTGGCCGGTGGCCCGCTGGAACCGCATGTTGAACTGCTCCTTGCGCAGATCGAGCAGCAGGGAACCGAGTTCATCCGGCGTCTTGGCCCGCACATCCGCGGGCTTGTTCGTGCTCTTGGCCATCGCGCTCACGCCTCGCCCATGCGGGTGATGAACTTGGTGCGGATCGGCAGCTTGGCCGCGCCGAGCGTCAGCGCCTCGCGCGCCAGATCCGCCGGCACGCCATCGATCTCGAACATGATCCGCCCGGGCTTGACCCGGCAGACCCAGAATTCCGGGCTGCCCTTGCCCGAGCCCATGCGCACCTCGGCCGGCTTGATCGAGACCGGCACGTCCGGGAAGATGCGGATCCACACCCGCCCGGCGCGCTTCATGGCGCGGGTGATGGCGCGGCGGGCGCTTTCGATCTGCCGCGCGGTCACCCGCTCGGGCTCCAGCGCCTTCAGGCCGAAGGCGCCGAAATTCAGCGCCGTGCCGCCCTTGGCCAGGCCATGGATGCGGCCCTTATGGGCCTTGCGATATTTGGTGCGCTTGGGAGAGAGCATCGTCTGAGGTCCTTGTCGCGCCGGTTACCGCTGCGGCGCCTGCTCGGCGGCACGGCGATCCTGGGCCAGCGGGTCGCGGGCCAGAATCTCGCCCTTGAACACCCACACCTTCACGCCGCAGGTGCCATAGGTGGTCTTGGCGGTCGCCGTCCCGTAATCGATATCGGCGCGCAGCGTGTGCAGCGGCACCCGCCCCTCGCGATACCATTCCACGCGGGCGATCTCCGCCCCGCCCAGCCGGCCGCCGCAATTGATGCGGATGCCCTGGGCGCCGAGCCGCATCGCCGACTGCACCGCCCGCTTCATCGCCCGGCGGAACGCGACCCGCCGCTCCAGCTGCTGGGCGATGTTCTCGGCCACCAGCACGGCGTCGATCTCGGGCTTGCGGATCTCGACGATGTTCAGCGACACCTCGGAGCCGGCCATCTTCGCCAGGCTCTTGCGCAGCACCTCGATGTCCTGGCCCTTCTTGCCGATCACCACACCGGGCCGCGCCGCATAGATCGTCACCCGCGGCTTCTTGGCCGGGCGCTCGATCACCACCCGCGACACCCCGGCGCCCGACAGCTTGGTGCGCAGATGGGTGCGCAGCTTCAGGTCCTCGTGCAGCAGCTTGGCATAGTCGGTGCCGGCGTACCAGCGGCTGTCCCAGGTGCGGTTGATGCCGAGCCGCAGCCCGATCGGATTGACCTTGTGACCCATTATGCGGCCTCCCCGGCCAGTTCCGACGGCTTGTCGGCCGCGCGCTCGGACACGACGATGGTCAGGTGGCTGAACCATTTCTCCACCTGCGACGCACGGCCGCGCCCGCGGGCGTGGAAGCGCTTCATCACCACCGCGCGCCCGACATCGGCACGGGTGACCACCAGCCGGTCGACATCGAGCTGGTGGTTGTTCTCGGCATTGGCGATCGCACTCTCGAGCGCCTTGCGGACATCGTGGGCGATGCGCCGCTTGCTGAAGGTCAGCCTGGCCACCGCCTGCGACGCCGGCAGGTTGCGGATCAGACCCGCCACCAGGTTGAGCTTGCGCGGCGAGACCCGGAGGTTGCGCACCACCGACTTGGCCTCGGTGTCCTCGAGCATGCGCGGATGGTTCGGCTTGCTCATCTCAGCCCCGCTTCGCCTTCTTGTCGGCCGAATGGCCATGGAAGGTCCGGGTCGGCGAGAACTCGCCGAACTTGTGGCCCACCATGTTCTCGGTCACCTGCACCGGCAGGAATTTGTGGCCATTATAGACGCCGAAGGTCAGGCCCACGAATTGCGGCAGGATGGTCGAGCGGCGCGACCAGATCTTGATGATCTCGTTGCGCGCCGACGCCCGCGCGGTTTCGGCCTTCTTCAGCATGTACCCGTCGACGAACGGGCCTTTCCAGACGGAGCGCGTCATGGTCTCACTTGCCCTTGTTGCGGCGGCGGATGATCAGCTGATCGGTCCGCTTGTTGCTGCGGGTCTTGTACCCCTTGGTCGGCACGCCCCAGGGCGTGACCGGATGCCGCCCGCCCGAAGTACGACCCTCGCCACCGCCATGGGGGTGATCGACCGGGTTCATCACCACGCCGCGGTTATGCGGCCGGAAGCCCATCCAGCGCATCCGTCCGGCCTTGCCGAAGGACTGGTTGGAATTGTCCGGGTTCGAGACTGCGCCGATGCTGGCCATGCATTCCGACCGCACGACGCGCAGCTCGCCCGATTTCAGCTTGATCTGCGCATAGCCCGAATCCTTGCCCACCAGCTGGGCGAAGGTGCCGGCGGCCCGCGCGATCTTGCCACCCGCGCCGGGTTTCAGCTCGATATTGTGCACGATCGTGCCCACGGGGATCGCCGCCAGCGGCATCGCATTGCCGGGCTTGATATCGACCCGCTGCCCGGACACGACGGTATCGCCCGCCTTCAGCCGCTGCGGCGCCAGGATATAGGCCAGCTCCCCGTCGCGGTACTTCAGCAGCGCGATGAAGGCGGTGCGGTTGGGATCGTATTCCAGCCGCTCCACCACCGCCGGCACATCGGCCTTGCGCCGCTTGAAATCGATCAGCCGGTAGCTCTGCTTGTGGCCGCCGCCGCGGAAGCGGCTGGTGATGCGCCCGTGATTGTTGCGCCCGCCGGTCGCGCTCAGCCCTTTGGTCAGGCCCTTGACGGGCTTGCCCTTCCACAGAGCGGAACGGTCGATCAGCACCGTGCCGCGCAGGCTGGCGGTGACGGGCTTGAACTGTTTCAGTGCCATGAGCCGACCCCCGCGCTACGCCAGGCCGGTCGAGAGGTCGATGGACTGCCCCTCGGCCAGGCGCACGAACGCCTTTTTCACATCGGAACGCTGCCCCGGACGGCCCTTGAACCGCTTGGTCTTGCCCTTGGCCACCAGCGTGTTCACGCCCAGCACCTTCACGCCGAACAAGCCCTCGACCGCGGCCTTGATCTCCGGCTTGCTGGCCTCGAGCGCCACCCGGAACACCACCTGGTTGCGTTCGGACAGCGCCGTCGCCTTCTCGGTCACGACCGGGGCGCGGATGATCTGATACATCGACTCCCGCGAGAGCACCGGCTTGCGCCTGGTCTTGGTCCCGCTCATGCCAGCCGCTCCTTCAGGCTCTCGACCCCGGCGGCGGTGATCGCCAGCACATCGTGGTTGAGGATGTCGTAGACATTGGCGCCGATGCAGGGCAGCACGTCGATGCCGGGCAGATTGCGGCTGGCGCGCAGGAAGCCCTCGTCCACCGCGGCATCCACCACCAGCGCCGACCGCCAGCCCAGCACTTTCAGCTTCGCGGCCAGAGCCTGCGTCTTGCCGTCGGCCGCGGCGGCGTCCAGCACCACCAGCTTGCCTTCGGCATGCTTCTGCGACAGCGCCGAGATCAGCCCCAGCCGACGCACCTTCTTCGGCAGGTCGAAGCCGTGGTCGCGCACCACCGGCCCGTGCACCACACCGCCGGTGCGGAACTGCGGCGAACGCAGGCTGCCCTGGCGGGCATTGCCGGTGCCCTTCTGCTTGTAGGGCTTCTTGGTGGTGCCCGACACCTCGCCCATGCCCTTGGTCCGGTGAGTGCCGGCGCGGCGCTTGGCCAGCTGCCAGTTGACCACGCGGGCCATGATGTCTGGCCGCGGCGTCGCCGCGAACAGCGCATCCGGCAGTTCGACCGATCCGGCCGGCGCGTTGTCGAGCGTGGTGATCCCGATCTGCATCGTCCCGTTCCTCAGCCGGCCAGCGCGGCCGGATAGGGCGCATCCGCCGGACGCGCCCGCTTCACCGCATCGCGCACCAGCACGAAGCCGCCTTTCGCCCCGGGCACCGCGCCCTCGATCATCAGCAGCCCGCGCTCGGCATCCACCGCCGCGACCGCCAGATTGAGCGTGGTCACCCGCTCGCCGCCGAGATGCCCGGCCATCTTCTTGTTCTTGAAGGTCTTGCCGGGATCCTGGCGGTTACCGGTGGACCCGTGGCTGCGGTGGCTGACCGACACGCCGTGGCTCGCCTCCAGGCCGCGGAAGTTCCAGCGCTTCATCGCGCCGGCGAAGCCCTTGCCCTTGGTGGTGCCGCAGACATCGACCTTCTGGCCGACCACGAAATGCGCCGCCGACAGGCCCGCCCCAGGCTCCAGCAACGCATCCGCCGCCACCCGGAACTCGACCAGGCGCTGCTTCGGCTCCACCTTGGCCCGGGCGAAGTGACCCTTGTTGGGCTTGGAGACGTTCTTGACCTTGGCCTTGCCCCAGCCGAGCTGCACGGCGTTGTAGCCGTCCTTCTCCACCGTGCGCGCGGCCACCACCTGCACCTGGTCGAGATGCAGCACGGTGACCGGCACATGGCTGCCGTCATCCTTGAACAGCCGGGTCATCCCCAGCTTCTTTGCCAGCAATCCGGTGCGCATCTTTCTGGCCTTACAGCTTGATCTCGACATCCACGCCGGCGGCGAGGTCGAGCTTCATCAGCGCGTCCACCGTCTGCGGCGTGGGTTCGACGATATCGAGCAGCCGCCGGTGAGTGCGGATCTCGAACTGTTCACGGCTCTTCTTGTCGACATGCGGGCTGCGATTGACGGTGTACCGCTCGATATGCGTCGGCAGCGGGATCGGCCCGCGCACCCTGGCACCCGTACGCTTGGCCGTGTTGACGATCTCCTTCGTGCTGTTGTCGAGCACGCGATGATCGTACGCCTTCAGGCGTATGCGGATGTTCTGGTTGTCCATCGTCTAACTTTCCAGGGTGAGCGTGCGTCGATCAGGCGACGATCTTGGCGACGACGCCGGCGCCGACTGTCCGACCACCTTCGCGGATGGCGAAACGCAGCCCCTCATCCATCGCGATCGGCGCGATCAGCTCCACGTCCATCGACACGTTGTCCCCGGGCATCACCATCTCGGTGCCCTCGGGCAACTGCACCACGCCGGTGACATCGGTGGTGCGGAAGTAGAATTGCGGCCGGTAGTTGGTGAAGAACGGCGTATGGCGGCCGCCTTCCTCCTTGGTCAGCACATAGGCCTCGGCCTTGAACTTGGTGTGCGGGGTGATGCTGCCGGGCTTGGCCAGAACCTGGCCGCGCTCGACATCCTCGCGCTTGGTGCCGCGCAGCAGGGCGCCGATATTATCGCCCGCCTGTCCGCGATCCAGCAGCTTGCGGAACATCTCCACGCCCGTGACGATGGTCTTCACGGTGTCCTTGATGCCGACGATCTCGACCTCGTCGCCGACATTCACCACGCCGCGCTCGACGCGCCCGGTCACCACCGTGCCGCGGCCGGAGATCGAGAACACGTCCTCGATCGGCATCAGGAACGGCCGGTCCATCGCCCGCTCGGGCTGCGGAATATAGGCATCCACCGCCGCCATCAGCTTCAGCACTGCCTGCTCGCCCAGCTCGGGCTGCTTGTCTTCCAGCGCGCACAGCGCCGAGCCCTTGATGATGGGAATGTCATCACCGGGGAACTGGTAGGAGGAGAGCAGCTCGCGCACCTCCATCTCGACCAGTTCCAGCAGCTCGGGGTCATCGACCATGTCGACCTTGTTGAGGAACACCACCAGCGCCGGCACGCCGACCTGGCGGGCGAGCAGGATGTGCTCGCGGGTCTGCGGCATCGGGCCATCGGCGGCGGAAACCACCAGGATGGCGCCGTCCATCTGCGCCGCGCCGGTGATCATGTTCTTCACGTAGTCGGCGTGACCCGGGCAATCCACATGGGCGTAGTGGCGGTTCTGGGTCTCGTACTCGACATGCGCGGTCGAGATCGTGATGCCGCGCGCGCGCTCCTCGGGGGCCTTGTCGATCTGGTCGTAGGCCGTGAACGTCGCCCCACCGGTCTTTGCCAGCACCTTGGTGATGGCCGCGGTCAGCGACGTCTTGCCATGGTCCACATGGCCGATCGTGCCGATGTTGCAGTGCGGCTTGTTCCGCTCGAATTTCGCCTTGGCCATCGTCGTCTTCTCCGTGTGTCCAGCTGGCCCGCGTCAGGAGACCGGGCGGTTTGGTCGGGCGGCTGCTGCCGGTAAGCTCGGGCTACCAGCGGTAATGGCTGAAGGCCTTGTTGGCCTCTGCCATGCGATGGGTGTCCTCGCGCTTCTTCACTGCCGCGCCGCGGTTGTTGACCGCGTCCAGCAGCTCGTTCGAAAGCCGGTCCTCCATCGTGTGCTCGCCCCGCTTGCGGGCGGCATCGATGATCCAGCGGATCGCCAGCGCCTGGCGCCGCTCGGTCCGCACCTCGACCGGCACCTGATAGGTGGCGCCGCCGACACGGCGGGAGCGCACTTCCACCGCCGGCTTCACGTTGTCGAGCGCCTCGTGGAACATGCGCACCGGATCGGCCGCAGCCCCACCGCGCTTCTTCATCACGTCCAGCGCCGAATAGACGATCCCCTCGGCAGCCGATTTCTTGCCGTCATACATCAGCGCGTTCATGAAACGCGTGACCACGATATCGCCGAACTTGGCATCCGGCAGGATCTCGCGCTTGACGGCGCGGCGGCGGCGGCTCATGCGGCGCTCCTCACTTCGGCCTCTTGGCGCCATACAGCGACCGGCGCTGGCGGCGCTTGGCGATGCCCTGCGTGTCCAGCACACCGCGCAGGATGTGGTAGCGCACGCCGGGAAGATCCTTCACGCGCCCGCCGCGGATCAGCACCACGCTGTGTTCCTGCAGGTTGTGACCTTCGCCGGGAATGTAGCTCACCACCTCGAACCCGTTGGTCAGCCGCACCTTCGCCACCTTGCGCAGCGCCGAGTTCGGCTTCTTCGGAGTCGTCGTATAGACGCGCGTGCATACGCCCCGCTTCTGCGGGCAGCCGGCCAGTGCCGGCACCGTGTTGCGGCTGCGGCGCGGTTCCCGCCCCTTGGCGATCAGCTGGTTGATGGTCGGCATGACCCTCTTTTCCGATCCTCAAAAATCCCACGGCGACCGCGCCTGGCCGTCTTCCACAGACAATTCCCGCAAGGCCTGGGACGGACCCAAACCTGCGGGGTTCGATCTGCCTGCGGCCTTGGCCCTCCGGCGGATCCGGAAGGCGGCGCCGCATGCTTTCGTGCCTGCAAACGACGACCGACCCGAGATGGCTTCCGGGACCGGCCGAGGGCGCGATACCTACGAGGCGGAACCGGGTTAGTCAAGCGCCCAATCGGCCTCAGGCCAGAGCGTTCGCGGGAGGCAGCCAGACGCAGGCCTCCGGCCCGGCTTTGAGCAACCCGTCCAAACCCGATCCGGAACCGGCAGCAGGGCGTTCCAAGCGAAAGGGCCAGGGGGGATGCCCCCCCCCTGGCCCTTCGCACCCAACGCCGCGGTCGGAGCGGGGCCTACTCCGCGGCGATGCCCCGCCCGGTGATCACCCGCTGCGGCTCGCGCCCCGAGGCGACGGCGCGCAGACGGTTCATCACCGCGCCAGTGCCGGCCGGGATCAGCCGGCCCACGATCACGTTCTCCTTCAGCCCCATCAGCGTATCGACCTTGCCGGCGGTCGCGGCCTCGGTCAGCACCCTGGTGGTCTCCTGGAAGCTCGCGGCGCTGATGAAGCTGTGGGTCTGCAGGCTGGCCTTGGTGATGCCCTGCAGCACCGGCATCGCCACCGCCGGCCGGTCGTCGGGGGCCAGCTTGGCCATCTCGCGGTCGAACTCCATCCGGTCCACCTGCTCCCCGGCCAGGTAGGTGGTATCGCCGGGCTCCAGGATCTCCACCTTCTGCAGCATCTGGCGGACGATCACCTCGATGTGCTTGTCGTTGATCTTCACGCCCTGCAGCCGGTAGACGTCCTGGATCTCGTTCACCAGGTAGTCCGACAGCGCCTCCACCCCCATCACCTTCAGAATGTCGTGCGGCACCCGGGGACCATCCACCAGCGGATCGCCACGGCGGACGAAATCGCCTTCCTGCACCGAGACGTGCTTGCCCTTCTGGATCAGGTATTCGGTCTCCTCACCGGTCTCGTCGTTCTTCACGATCACCCGGCGCTTGGCCTTGTAGTCCTTGCCGAACTCCACCCGCCCGTCGGTCTCGGCGATCACCGCGTGGTCCTTCGGCCGGCGCGCCTCGAACAATTCGGCCACGCGCGGCAGACCGCCGGTGATGTCGCGGGTCTTGCTGCCCTCGCGCGGGATGCGGGCCAGCACATCGCCGGCGGCGACCTGCGCGCCGTTATCGACCGAGAGGATCGAGTCGGGCGCCAGGAAGTAGCGGGCATCGGTGCCGTTGGGCAGGCGCACCACCTCGCCCCGCTCGTCCTTCAGCTGCAGCCGCGGCCGCAGATCGACCCCCTTGGACGCCTGCTTGTAGTCCACCACCACTTTCGAGGTGAGCCCGGTGACCTCGTCCATCCGCTCGACCAAGGTCACCCCCTCCAGCAGGTCGATATATTCGACCTTGCCGGCCCGCTCGGTGATGATCGGCAGGGTGTAGGGGTCCCATTCGGCGAGCTTCTGGGCACGGCCGACCTGCTGGCCCTCATCGACCAGCAGCCGCGCGCCGTAGGGCACCCGGAAGCGGGCGCGCTCGCGCCCCTTGTCGTCCACCAGCAGGATCTCGCAGTTGCGGCTCATCACCACCGGCGTGCCCTGGCTGTTCATCACGACGAAGCGGTTCTTCACCGTGACCGTGCCTTCATGGCTCGCCTCCACGCTCGACTGCTCGGCGCCGCGCTGCGCCGCCCCGCCGATATGGAAGGTCCGCATGGTGAGCTGCGTGCCCGGCTCGCCGATCGACTGAGCGGCGATCACGCCCACCGCCTCGCCGATATTCACCGTGGTGCCGCGCGCCAGGTCGCGGCCGTAGCAATGGCCGCACACCCCCACCTTGGCCTCGCAGGTCAGCACCGAGCGGATCTTCACCTGCTCCACCCCGGCCCGCTCGATCGCCTCGGCCGGCTCCTCCTCGATCAGCCGGTTGGCCGGGATCAGCACCTCCCCGCTCGCCGGATCGGTGACCTCCTCGGCGGTGAAGCGGCCCAGCACCCGTTCCGACAGGCTGGCGACCACCTCGCCGCCATCCATCACCGCGCGCACGGTCAGGCCGCGCTCGGTGCCGCAATCCTCCTCGACGATGATGCAATCCTGCGCGACATCGACCAGGCGGCGGGTCAGATAGCCGGAATTGGCGGTCTTCAGCGCGGTGTCGGCCAGCCCCTTGCGCGCGCCATGGGTCGAATTGAAGTATTCGAGGACCGAGAGGCCTTCCTTGAAATTGGCGATGATCGGCTGCTCGATGATTTCGCCCGAGGGCTTGGCCATCAGCCCGCGCATGCCCGCGAGCTGGCGCATCTGCGCCGGCGATCCGCGCGCGCCGGAATGGCTCATCATCCAGACCGAGTTGGTCTGCTTGCCGCTCTCCTGGCGGCTGATCTCCTTCATCATCGCCCCGGCCACCTCGTCGGTGCAGCGCGACCAGGCGTCCACCACCTTGTTGTAGCGCTCGCCGGAGGTGATCAGCCCGTCCTGATACTGCTGCTCGAACTCCTTCACCTCGCCCTGGGTCTTGCGGATCATCTCGCCCTTCTCGGCCGGGATGATCAGATCATCCTTGCCGAAGCTGATGCCCGCCTTGCAGGCCTGGCCGAAGCCGAGACCCATCAGCCGGTCGGCGAAGATCACGCATTCCTTCTGGCCGCAATGGCGATACACCGCATCGATCACGTCGGAGACGTTCTTCTTGGTGAGCTGACGGTTGATCAGGCTGAACGGCACGTTCGGATGCAGCGGCAGGATCTGCGCGATCAGCATCCGTCCCGGCGTGGTGACCATCAGCGAGCGCAGCGGCCGCCCGGCCTCGTCCACCCCGTGATAGCGGGCCTTGATCTTGGAATGCAGCGTCACCGCACGCGCTGCGAGGGCATGTTCGATCTCGCCGATCGTGCCGAAGGCCGGCACATCGGTATCCGCGACAGTGCGGAATTCCGGCGTCTCGAGCGAGAGATAATACAGCCCGAGCACGATGTCCTGGCTCGGCACGATGATCGGCTTGCCGTTGGCCGGGCTCAGGATGTTGTTGGTCGACATCATCAGCACGCGGGCTTCGAGCTGCGCCTCCAGGCTCAGCGGCACGTGCACCGCCATCTGGTCACCGTCGAAATCGGCGTTGAAGGCGGTGCAGACCAGCGGGTGCAGCTGGATCGCCTTGCCCTCGATCAGCACCGGTTCGAACGCCTGGATCCCCAGCCGATGCAGCGTCGGCGCCCGGTTCAGCATCACCGGATGCTCGCGGATGACCTCCTCCAGGATGTCCCACACCTCGGGACGCTCCTTCTCGACCATCCGCTTGGCGGCCTTGATGGTGGTGGCGTGGCCGTATTTCTCGAGCTTCGAGTAGATGAACGGCTTGAACAGCTCGAGCGCCATCTTCTTCGGCAGGCCGCACTGGTGCAGCTTCAGCTCGGGACCCACCACGATCACCGAACGCCCCGAATAATCCACGCGCTTGCCCAGCAGGTTCTGGCGGAACCGGCCCTGCTTGCCCTTCAGCATGTCCGACAGCGACTTGAGCGGCCGCTTGTTGGCGCCGGTGATGGCACGCCCGCGGCGGCCATTGTCGAACAGCGCGTCCACGCTCTCCTGCAGCATGCGCTTCTCGTTGCGCACGATGATGTCGGGCGCGCGCAGCTCGATCAGCCGCTTGAGACGATTGTTGCGGTTGATCACCCGCCGGTACAGATCGTTGAGGTCCGAGGTCGCGAACCGGCCGCCATCGAGGGGGACCAGCGGGCGCAGCTCGGGCGGGATCACCGGCACAACGTCCAGGATCATCCACTCGGGCTTGGACCCGGAATCGGCGAAGGCCTCGATCAGCTTCAGCCGCTTGACCAGCTTCTTGCGCTTGGCCTCGCTGGTGGTCTCCTTGAGGTCGGCACGCAGCTGCACCTTCTCCTCATCGGCCCTGATGCCGGTGAGGATCTGCTTGATCGCCTCGGCGCCGATGCCGGCGCGGAACGCCTCCTCGCCGAACTCGTCCTGCTTGGACATCAACTGCTCCTCGGTGAGCAGCTGATGCAGCTTCATGTCGGTCAGACCCGGCTCGAGCACCACGTAGCTCTCGAAATACAGGATCTTCTCCAGCTCCTTCAGCGTGAGGTCGACCATCAGCCCTATCCGGCTGGGCAGCGACTTCAGGAACCAGATATGCGCGACCGGAGAGGCGAGCTCGATATGTCCCATCCGCTCGCGCCGCACCTTCGCCAGCGTGACCTCGACGCCGCATTTCTCGCAGATGATGCCGCGGAACTTCATCCGCTTGTACTTGCCGCACAGGCACTCATAGTCCTTGATCGGACCGAAGATGCGGGCGCAGAACAGCCCGTCCCGCTCCGGCTTGAAGGTGCGGTAGTTGATCGTCTCCGGCTTCTTGATCTCGCCATACGACCAGCTGCGGATCTGCTCGGGGCTGGCGATCTGGATCTTGATCTGGTCGAAGGTCATCGCCTGGCCGGTCTGGCCCAGGATCTTCATCAGTTCGTTCATGCGTCTGTCACCCTAAGCGGCACGCCGGGGAGCGACCCCGGCGGCCGGCGTCATGTGGGAACGCGGATATCGTCAGGCCGGTCACGCGGCTCAGGCGACCCGGCTGTCCAGATCGACGTTCAGGCCGAGCGCCTTCAGCTCCTTGACCAGCACGTTGAAGCTCTCCGGGATGCCCGCCTCGAAATTGTCCTGGTCGCGCACGATCGCCTCATAGACCTTGGTGCGGCCGGACACGTCGTCGGATTTCACCGTCAGCATCTCCTGCAGGGTATAGGCCGCGCCATAGGCCTCCAGTGCCCAGACTTCCATTTCCCCGAAGCGCTGGCCGCCGAACTGCGCCTTGCCACCCAGCGGCTGCTGGGTCACCAGGCTGTACGGACCGATCGAGCGGGCGTGGATCTTGTCATCGACCAGGTGGTGCAGCTTCAGCATGTAGATGTAGCCCACCGTGACCTTGCGTTCGAACGGCTCGCCGGTGCGCCCGTCGGTCAGGGTCACCTGACCCGAGGTATCGAGGCCCGCCTTCACCAGGAAGCCCTCGATATCGGACATGCGCGCGCCGTCGAACACCGGGGTCGCGATCGGGATGCCCTTCTTCAGGTTCTCGCACATCTCGACCAGCTGCTCGTTGCCGAGATTGCCGATCTCCTCGTCGAACACCTGATCGCCATAGAGATCGCGCAGCATCGCCAGCAATTCGTCGCGCTGGCGGCCGGAGCGGCGATATTCCTCGACCAGCTCGCCCACCTGCTTGCCGAGCGTGGCGCAGGCCCAGCCCAGATGGGTCTCCAGGATCTGGCCCACGTTCATCCGGCTCGGCACGCCGAGCGGGTTCAGCACCAGATCGACCGAGGTGCCGTCCTCCAGGAACGGCATGTCCTCGACCGGCACCACGCGCGAGACCACGCCCTTGTTGCCGTGCCGTCCGGCCATCTTGTCACCCGGCTGCAGCTTGCGCTTCACCGCGATGAACACCTTGACCATCTTCATCACGCCGGGCGGCAGCTCGTCGCCGCGCTGCAGCTTCTCGACCTTGCCGTCGAAACGCTGCTGCAGCCGGTGCACGGCGGCGTCGAACTCGCGCTTCAGGGTCTCGATCTCGACCATCACCGCGTCGTCCTGCACGCCGATATGCCGCCAGGACCCGCGCGGATGCTCGGCCAGCACCTCCTCGGTGACCACCGTGCCGGCCTTCAGCCCCTTGAACCCGCCGGCGGCCTTGTGGCCCAGCAGCTTCTCGCGCAGCCGGTTGAGGAAGCTGCGCTCCTGGATCGCCCGCTCGTCGTCGCGGTCCTTGGCCAGGCGCTCGATCTCGGCGCGCTCGATCGCCATGGCGCGCTCGTCCTTGTCGACGCCGCGGCGGCTGAACACCCGTACATCGACCACCGTGCCGGTCACCCCGGGCGGCAGCTTGAGCGAGGTGTCGCGCACGTCGGACGCCTTCTCGCCGAAGATCGCCCGCAGCAGCTTCTCCTCCGGCGTCATCGGGCTCTCGCCCTTGGGCGTGACCTTGCCCACCAGGATGTCGCCCGGATTCACCTCGGCGCCGATATAGACGATGCCGGCCTCGTCGAGGTTGCGCAGCGCCTCCTCGCCCACGTTGGGAATGTCGCGGGTGATCTCCTCCTGGCCGAGCTTGGTGTCGCGCGCCATCACCTCGAACTCCTCGATATGGATCGAGGTGAACACATCGTCGCGGGCGATCCGCTCGGAGATCAGGATCGAATCCTCGAAGTTGTAGCCGTTCCAGGGCATGAACGCGCACAGCACGTTGCGCCCGAGCGCGAGCTCGCCGAGCTCGGTCGAGGGCCCGTCGGCGATGATGTCGCCATTCACCACCCAGTCCCCCACCTTCACCAGCGGCCGCTGGTTGATGCAGGTGGACTGGTTGGAGCGCATGAACTTGCGCAGCCGGTAGATATCGACGCCCTTGGTGGTGCCGTCCTCGTTGGTCGCCCGCACCACGATGCGCGCGCCGTCGATCTGATCGACCACGCCGGGCCGGCGGGCGACGATGGTGGCCCCGGAGTCGCGCGCCACCGCCGCCTCCATCCCGGTGCCCACCAGCGGCGCGTCGGCGCGGATCAGCGGCACCGCCTGGCGCTGCATGTTGGAGCCCATCAGCGCCCGGTTGGCGTCGTCATTCTCCAGGAACGGGATCAGCGCCGCGGCGACCGAGACCAGCTGCTTGGGCGAGACGTCGATCGCAGTGACGTCCTCGGGCCTGACCAGGCGGAAATCGCCCTGCTTGCGCACCGAGACCAGTTCCTGGGTGAAGCGGCCATCCGCGTCCATCGGCGCATCGGCCTGCGCCACCACCAGCTTCTCCTCCTGCATGGCGGACAGATAATGCGGCTGGCGCTGCACCATGCCGTCCTTGACCAGCATGTAGGGCGTCTCGATGAAGCCGTATTTGTTCACCTTGGCATAGGTGGCGAGCGAGTTGATCAGGCCGATATTCGGCCCCTCCGGCGTCTCGATCGGGCAGATGCGGCCATAATGCGTCGGGTGCACGTCGCGCACCTCGAAGCCCGCCCGCTCGCGCGTCAGGCCGCCCGGTCCGAGCGCGGACAGGCGGCGCTTATGGGTCACCTCCGACAGCGGGTTGGTCTGGTCCATGAACTGCGACAGCTGCGAGGAGCCGAAGAATTCCCGCACCGCGGCCGCCGCCGGCTTGGCGTTGATCAGGTCGTGCGGCATCACCGTGTCGATATCGACGCTGCCCATGCGCTCGCGGATCGCGCGCTCCATGCGCAGCAGCCCGACGCGGTACTGGTTCTCCATCAGTTCGCCGACCGAGCGCACCCGGCGGTTGCCCAGGTTGTCGATGTCATCGATCGTGCCGCGGCCATCCTTCAGCTCGCACAGGATCTTGACCGTGCGCAGCACGTCCTCCTTGCGCAGCACGCGGACCGTGTCGGGACAGTCCATCGACAGGCGCATGTTCATCTTCACCCGCCCGACCGAGGACAGATCGTAGCGGTCGGGATCGAAGAACAGGCCGCGGAACAGCGCCTCGGCGGTCTCCGGCGTCGGCGGCTCGCCCGGGCGCATCACCCGGTAGATGTCGATCAGCGCGTCATCGCGCCCGGTGTTCTTGTCCACCGTCAGCGTGTTGCGGATCCACGGCCCGTTGGCCTGGTCCACCGCGAGCGTCGGCAGCCGGTCGATCCCCGCATCCTCGAGGGCGGCGAGCCGCGCCTCGGCCAGTTCCTCGCCGGCTTCGGCGAAGATCTCGCCGGTCTCGGCATTCACCAGATCCTCGGCGACGAAGCGGCCGAGCAGGTCGGCGCGCCCGACCAGCACTTCCTTGGTGGTCTCGGCGATCTTGCGGGCGGTACGCTGGGTCAGCTTGGTTTCGGCATCGGCGACCACCTCGCCGCTATCGGCATCGATCAGCGGCTCCAGCAACTTGATGCCGCGGAACGCCTCGGCATCGAACGGCCGCGCCCAGCCCTTGGGCGTGCGGCGGAACACCACCTGCCCGTAGAAATAGGTCAGGATCTCCTCGTCATCCATGCCGCGGATCTCGCCCGGCTCGACCGTCTCGCCCTTCGCCGTCCGCGCCGCGCGCAGCGCGTCCGTGGCGGCATTCTCGAGCGCGTAGAGCAGCGTCGTGACCGGCAGCTTGCGCTTGCGGTCGATGCGCACGTAGACCAGATCCTTGCTGTCGAACTCGAAATCCAGCCACGAGCCGCGATAGGGGATCACCCGGGCCGCGAACAGGTACTTGCCCGAGGAATGGGTCTTGCCCTTGTCGTGATCGAAGAACACGCCGGGGCTGCGATGCATCTGGCTGACGATGACACGCTCGGTGCCATTGATGATGAAGGTGCCGTTATCCGTCATCAGCGGCATGTCGCCCATGTAGACGGGCTGCTCCTTGATGTCGCGGATCGAGCGGGCGCCGGTGTCCTCGTCCAGATCCCATACGATCAGCCGCAGGATCACTTTCAGCGGGGCGGCATAGGTCATGCCGCGCTGGATGCATTCCTCGACGTCGTATTTCGGCTCCTCGAGCTCGTAATGGACGAATTCCAGCCGTCCGCGGCCGGCGAAATCATCGATCGGGAAGACCGACTTGAACACCTCCTGCAGGCCGGTCTGGGTGCGGCTGTCGGGCGCCACGTTCATCTGCAGGAAGCCCTCGTAGCTGGCCCGCTGCACATCGATCAGGTTCGGCATCGGCGGCTCGCCGGGAATGCGCGCGAAGCTCTTGCGGATACGCTTCTGTCCAATGAAAGACCGGTTGATCGCGTTCATCGACTGTCCTGCTGCCCCCTGAATACCCCATCGCCCCGAGCCGCCCCGCCCGCCAGGGCCAGACCCGTCTGCCACAGGCCCCCTTCGGAACCCGTA
>DAICZL010000259.1 GCA_027311165.1 bacterium | reverse complement strand
CCCATCAACCTTAACGCCTACCATCCCTGAGCTAAAGGCGCACCGCCCGGTGCCTCGATCAACCACGTCCAGCGATCCGAGGCACAACCGAACACCGGGGCGATGAATAAAATGGGTTAGTCGACGCGGATTTCGGTCTGGGACCGTCGTGGGCGCTTGCGGGAGGCCATCCGCTGGAGGGTATCGCACCGGCAATGATCCACCCCCCGGGCGCGCGCCGGGGGGTGGGGCCATCGCCGGCGACCTGCCGATACGAATTCGTCCCGAACGCCGAAGGCCGGTGCGGGCTGCAGCCTGCGTCTGCGTCAGGCGGCCCGCATGGTCAGCAGGAACTGCGCCATCTCGCCGTCGATCTGGCTGGTATGCTGCGACATCACGGTCGCGGCGGCGGACACCTCGGCGGCCGCAGTGCCGGTCTCCATCGCCGAACGGCTGGCGGCGGTGATGTTCTCGGTCACCTGGCGGGTGCCGGATGCCGCCTGGTTGACGTTGCGGGCGATCTCGGAAGTCGCGCTGCCCTGCTCGCGCACCGCCGAGGCGATGCTGCCAGAAATGCCGCTGATCTCCTCGATCGTGGTGACGATGCCGCGGATCGCGCCGACCGCCTCGGGGGTCGCGCCCTGGATGGTACGGATCTGCTCGCCGATCTCCTCGGTCGCCTTGGCAGTCTGGCTGGCCAGGCTCTTGACCTCGGAAGCGACCACCGCGAAACCCTTGCCGGCGTCCCCCGCCCTGGCCGCCTCGATCGTGGCGTTCAGCGCCAGCAGGTTGGTCTGCCCGGCGATGCTCGCGATCAGCCCGACGACATCGCCGATCTTCTGCGCATTCTCGGCGAGCTTGCCCACCACCTGATCGGTATGGCGCGCATCGGCCGCGGCCTTGCCGGTGACCGTGGAGGCGCGGCCGACCTGGCGGGTGATCTCCTCGATGGAGGCGGAAAGCTGCTCGGCCGCGCTCGCGACCGACTGCACATTCACGCTCGCCTCCTCCGCCGCCGCGGCGACGGTGCTGGCGCGATCGTTGGTCTGCCGCGCCGTGCCGGTCAGGGCCGCCGAGTTCTGCACGAGCGCCGCGGCCACGCCTTCCAGCTGCTGCATCAGCGTGCCGACCTTGCTCTCGAACGCGGCGGCAAGTGCCGCCAGGGCGGATTTGCGGTCGGCCTCGGCCTGGACCTGCGCATCGATATCCACCAGCGACCCGCAGGCCCGCCGCGGTTTGCCGACCTCGTCGCGCACCACGCCCCCGGTGGCGCGGAACCAGCGATACGAGCCGTTCTTCACCTTCAGACGATAGGTCGTATCGTACAGATCCGAACCAGAGGTCCGGTTCAGCGCGCCCATGAACGCCGCGAAGGTCTTCTCGACATCGTCAGGATGCAGCCGGTCCGACCAGGACTGCACCACATCGGGAAACTCCGCCGCCGAGGCGAAGCCGCACAACCGGCGGAACTCGGCCGACCAGGTCCAGCGCGCCTTGGCGTGCATGGGATCGCCTTCATACAGGATCGCATCCCATAGGCCGACGCCGGAATGAGCAGCCAGGATATCCAGCCACTCGACCTTCTCGTTGAGGGCGGTGGCCGCGCTTCGTCCAAACCACATCGTGCCGTGTCTCCGGCTGGTTGATTGCGGGATCAGACAGCAGTGTCGCTGCTGTCAGGTTGACATCGGCTGAGAGAGCGCAGCCGTCGGAACGAGCAGACGCAGGGCGCTGCCGCCAGCACCGTCAGGCGATGACGCGCGCGGCTGCGGCGAGATGTTCGCGCGCGGCGACCCAGATCCAGCCGGCAAACACCGCGTGGCCCGGCGCCACTTCGCTGAGCGCGCTGCGCACCCCCCAGGTGCCCTGATCGGAATAATCATCGCCGGCCAGCACGCCACCTGGTGCCAATAGCGGCGCCGCCTGGCGCAGCTGGCGGCGAACGGTCGCTGCATCATGGGCGGTGTCGAGATAGATCAGATCGAAGCGGTCCGTGCAGCCCTCCAGGAACGCCTCGTCATGCTGGCGGATCAGCCGGACCTCTGCACCGCCGCCGAAGGTCGCGATGGTATGCTGCGCCGCCGCCAGGCTGGGGGCCGTGCCAAATCCGGCCTGTTCCCAGGAACAGCCGAGCCGGTCCGACGGCCAGTCGGCGCAGGCATCGTCGGAGAACTTGTCGACGCCGGTGATGCTGATCTGCCGGCAGGCACGGCGGGCTGCGTCCAGCATGAATATAATGTCCCTGCCGAAATAAACTCCGAGCAGCAGGACCCTTTCGATCTCGGCCTGCGCGAACAAAGTGCGGAAAAACCCGTAGTGACGCGCGTCGGAATAGCCACGGACTGCCGCGCAGACCTCGGTCATACGTTGGTGATCCAGATCGTCGAACAACGGATGGGAGAAGTTCAGCCGTTCGAAATTGCCCATAGCGACCCACCGCCTGCATGCCCAGAATGGGAAGTTACTATCCTGCAGTGATGAAGATTGGGTTGATATTTCCGAACACCGCCTGCCGCCCCGCCCGGGCGGATCGGGGTGATTTTCGGCCGCGGCCGAGCCAGCTTGTCCAAATGAAAGTGATTGGCACTATGACTGGCGCCGGCTTCCTATCAATCAAACAATCTGCTATTTCCTGGATACAGTCGGATAACAAGAACATCAGTTCCGAATTCGGAACTGTGGCATACGGGGGCGGTCACGAAAGCTGTGGACACATATCTGGAGTTACCCGTAGCCCCGGTGGGGTTTCTTGATCGCGAACGCATTGTCGCACGCCGCGGTTTCAATCGCTGGCTGGTGCCACCAGCCGCGCTCGCAATCCATCTGTGCATCGGCATGGTCTATGGACTCAGCGTGTTCTGGCTGCCGTTGTCACGCGCCATCGGCATTGCCAAGCCGCTCGCCTGTAGCGCAGACGTATCGCTGCTCGCCGAACTTACCACCAAAAGTTGTGATTGGCGTGTCAGTTCCCTGGTGTGGATCTTCACCATCGCAATCGTGGCGCTGGGCATGTCGGCGGCGCTATGGGGCGGCTGGCTGGAACGGGCCGGACCGCGCAAGGCCGGGGTGGTCGCCGCCCTGTGCTGGAGCGGCGGGCTGCTGGTCGCTGCGGGCGGGGTCTATGTCCCCCAGCTCTGGCTGCTGTGGCTGGGCGGCGGGGTGCTGGGCGGCATCGGCCTCGGGCTCGGCTACATCTCACCGGTATCCACCCTGATCAAATGGTTCCCCGACCGGCGCGGCATGGCGACCGGCATGGCGATCATGGGATTCGGCGGCGGGGCGATGATCGGCGCGCCGCTCGCCAACATGCTGATCACCCATTTCCGGAGCGAGACCGAGGTCGGGGTCTGGCAGACCCTGGCGGTGCTGGCGGCGGGGTATCTGCTGTTCATGCTGGGCGGCGCGTTCGGCTACCGGGTCCCGCCGGAGGGTTGGGCGCCGGCCGGCTGGACACCGCCCCCGGCCAGCGGCCGGGCAATGATCACCCACGGCCAGGTGCATCTGAAGGACGCGCCCCGCACGCCGCAATTCTGGCTGGTCTGGGCGGTGCTGTGCCTGAATGTCAGCGCCGGCATCGGGGTGATCTCGATGGCCTCGCCGATGCTGCAGGAGATTTTTGGCGGCCGGCTGATCGGCCATCCCGACATCGCCTTCACCGCGCTCGAACCCGGCCAGCGCGCCGCGGTAGCGGCGATCGCGGCGGGCTTCACCGGGCTGTTGTCGCTGTTCAACATCGGCGGGCGGTTCTTCTGGGCGGCGCTGTCGGACCGGATCGGCCGCAAGACCACGTATTTCGTCTTCTTCCTGCTGGGCATCGTGCTGTATGCCCTGGCGCCCTGGGCGGCGCATTACGGCAGCAAAGCGCTGTTCGTGGGCTTTTTCTGCGCGATCCTGTCGATGTATGGCGGCGGCTTCGCCACCGTGCCAGCCTATCTGGCAGACCTGTTCGGCACCGCTTTCGTCGGCGCCATCCATGGCCGGCTGCTGACCGCCTGGTCGGTCGCGGGCCTGATCGGACCGCTGCTGGTCACCTATATCCGCGAGGCCGAAATCGCCGCCGGCGTGTCGCGCGACGCGGTGTACGACGTCACCATGTATGTGCTGGCCGGGCTGCTGGTGCTGGGGCTGATCGCCAATGCCGCGATCCGCCCGGTGGCTGCGCGCTGGTTCATGCCCGCCGCGGCGCTGGACGCGCTGCAGGCCGGCCGATCGCGCGCCACGGTCGCCGCCACGAGCCCCGAAACGGCCTCGCCGATCGGGCCGACCGCCATCCTGGCCTGGCTGGCGGTGGGGGTGCCGATCGCCTGGGGCGTGTGGATTACCCTCGCCAAAGCCCTCGTGCTGTTCGAATAGAAGCCCTTGCGCAAGGAGAACGCGGGATCGGGTCAGGAAGGCGAGGTCCCTGCCCTGATCCCGCATTCCCCGGGACAACCACGAAAGCGAACCGGGCCCCGAACCCCGGCCGGATCTCCAGGAGACGATCGGGGTAAAGCCCCTCGCCGTGCCGTGTCGCTGAGCCGATTGGCGGCCTGCCTCGCCGCCGCACTGCCCGCGGCCTGCGCCACGCCGCCGCCCAGACCGGAAGTGACCCAGCGCGCGCCGCCCTTCGCCACCCGGCCCTACGAACCCTTCTCGCGGGCAGCCGCGATCGCCATCGCGCTGCGCGAATGGCGGCTGTTCGGCCAGGCGATCGACGATGATCCCCCCGGCACCCATCCACCACCCGATCCCGACGCCAAGCCCGAACGGGTGGAAGGATTATGGCAGCGGGTCGGGGAATACTGGTGGGCCGGCCAGAATCCCGGACCGGAGAGCGGCTGGACCGGCAAGCACGACCAGAGCGGGGCAGTGTTTCCCGCTTCCGAGGACGGCAGCTTCGCCTGGTCGGCGGCCTTCATCTCCTATGTGATGCGCATCGCCGGCGCCGGGCCGCGTTTCCCCTACGCCCCGGCCCATGCCACCTATATCAACGCAGCGCGGGCCGGCACGCCCGGCATCGCACTCACCGCCGAACCGCCGGAACGCTACAGGCCGGTTCCCGGGGACCTGATCTGCTTCGGCCGGCTCGACGCCCGCTCCCTGCGCTTCGACGACCTGCCGACCGGCAGCTTCCCCGGCCATTGCGACATCGTGGTGGCGGCGGAGGCGAGCCAGCTCGCGGTGATCGGCGGCAATGTCGATGACGCCGTCACCCTCAAGCACGTGCCGCTCACGCCGGAGGGCCTGCTGGCCGGACCGGACGGGACGCCGGCCGATCCGCGCTACCCCTGGTTCGTGGTGCTGCGGGTTCTCTATGACCGCTGAGACGGGCTTCGTGCCGATGTGAAGAAAGAAAGTGAGGCCAAAGGGCTTTGCCCTCTGGACTCCCACTGGGGCCTTGGCCCCAGACCCCTTTTGCTTGGGGGTAGCCGTATACCGCGTGCGGGAGTCGTGGGCACCGGGATTTCCGATCCTGGCGCTATGCCGGGGCCAGCCAGTCCTGCCTGATCCAGTCGAGCACACGCGCGACGCCGGGCCGGAAGCCCAGCACCTCCCGGCTGCGCCGCGACCGCACCCGGCAGTTGGACCCGAGCGAATAGAGCGCCCGCTGCGCGCCCAGCGCGGCCACCGCGTCGGCCACCGGCCAGGGCTCGGGTCCAGGCCAGCCGAGCCCGTCGGCGCTCGCCTGGGCCAGGTCGCGGAAGGACGCCTCGCCATTCTCCACGAAAACGAACAGCCCGGGCGTGGCGCGCTGCACTGCCAGCGCATACAGGTCCGCCACGTCGTCGATATGCACGTTGGACCAGATGTTCAGCCCCCGCCCGACATGGCGCACCACACCGTCCCGCCGCGCCTGGCGCAGCAGAGCCGGCAGCTGCACGCTCTCCACGCCGGGGCGATGGCCGGTGCCGTAGATCAGGCTGTTGCACAGCACGACCGAGCGCACCCCATGCGCCGCCGCCGCCAGCACCGCGCGGTCGATCGCCGCGCGGGCCGCCTTGGCCGGCAGCGGCGTGAACGGCTCATCATCGAACAGGATGCGCCCGGAGGGTTCGCCGCCTGCCAGATCGGCCACCACGCTCGCTCCGCTGGTATGGATCAGCGGCTTGCCGGTTCCCGCCAGCGCCGCGACCAGCGCCACCGCCGCGCCCTCATGGTCGGAATCCGCGGCATTCACCACCGCATCGGCCCGCCGCGCCGCCTCCGCCAGCACCGGGGCATCATCGAGGCTGCCGATCACCGGCGCGATCCCGGCTGCCGCCAGCGTCGCCGCCCCGTTCGCCGTGCGGGTCAGGCCGCGCACCCCATGGCCATCCGCCAGCAACCGGCGTGCGACCGCCCCGCCGATATATCCGCCCGCGCCGGTGACGAACACCTCCATGACCACTCCTTCCGGGACCACTCCTTCCGGGACCGCTCCCCCCGGGACCGCTCCCCCTGGGACCGCTCCTCCGGGGACCGCTCCTCCGGGGCGCCATGCCCCAGGGCACCCCTCGCCAGGGCACCCTGCCCCATTGGCAGCGTCGCCCCGAGTTCCGGCCGGTCCCGAGAGGGCCCGAACTCTTGGGCCTTTCCCTCCCCGCCCCCACATGCTTCGATCATCCACTACCGACATACCCGGAGACGGCCCGCCATGACAAAATTCGGCCTCGCCCAGCCTGTGCGTCGCGTCGAGGATCCGCGGCTGCTGCTCGGCCAAGGGCGCTACACCGACGATGTGCAGGTCAGCGGGGCGCTGCATGGTGTGGTGGTACGCAGCCCGCACGCCGCGGCCCGGATCGTCGCGATCGACACTGCGGCCGCAGCGGCGCTGCCGGGGGTCAAGGCGGTGTTCACCCATGCCGACCTGTCCGCGGACGGCATCGGCGGGCTGCCCTGCGCGGTGCCGATGAAGAACCGCGACGGCTCCGACCGCGCGGCCCCCCCCCATCCGGTGCTGGCCGATGGCGCGGTGCGCCATGTCGGAGACCCGGTCGCCTTCGTGGTCGCCGAGACCGCCGAAGCCGCGCGCGATGCCGCCGAGGCAGTGGCGGTGGACTACGAGGTGCTGGCATCGGCCGTCGATCTGGCGGTCGCCACCGATCCCGGCCAGCCGCTGGTCTGGCCTGCGGTCAAGAACAACATCGCCTTCGACTGGGAGATCGGCGACAAGGCCGCGACCGAAGCGCAGTTCGCGGCCGCCGCGCATGTGACGCGGCTGAGCGTCGTGAACAACCGCATCGTCGTCTCCTCGATGGAGGCGCGCGCCGCGCTCGCCGAGTACAACGCGACCACCCAGCGCTGGACGCTCACCACCAACACCCAGGGCGGCTGGCTGCTGAAGGATCTGATGGCCGGCCACGTGTTCAAGACCGAGGTCGAGCGCTTCCGGGTGATCACCCCCGATGTCGGCGGCGGCTTCGGCATGAAGCTGTTTCTCTACGCCGAACATGTCCTGACCTGCTACGCGGCGCAGAAGCTCGGCCAGCCGGTCAAATGGACGTCGGACCGCGGCGAGGCGTTCCTGTCGGACACGCATGGGCGCGACAACATCACGCTGGGCGAGATCGCGCTGGACGCGAACGGCAAATTCCTGGCGCTGCGCACCCGCAATGTCGCCAACATGGGCGCCTATCTCTCGACCTTCGGCCCGTATATCCCGACCTTCGCCGGCACCGGCGTGCTGGCCAGCGTCTATGGCTTCCAGGCGGTCTACGCGAATGTCATCGGCGTGTTCACCAACACCGTGCCGGTGGATGCCTATCGCGGCGCCTGGCGGCCGGAGAGTAATTATCTGGTGGAACGGCTGATCGACGCCGCCGCGCGTGAAACCGGCATCGACCGCATCGAGCTCCGCCGGCGCAACATGGTGCCGCCTTCCGCCATGCCGCACCGGACCCCGGTCGGCAAGACCTATGACAGCGGCGATTTCCAGCGCGTGCTGGACGCGGCGCTGACAAAGATGGACTGGCAGGGCTTCCCTGCCCGCCGGGCAGAGGCCGCCGCGCGCGGGCGCAGGCGCGGCATCGGCATGGCCTACTATCTGGAAGCGACCGGCGGGGCACCGAGCGAGCGGGCAGAGATCCGCTTCGCCGAGGACGGCTTCGTCGATGTCTATGTCGGCACCCAATCGACCGGCCAGGGCCATGAGACCGCCTATGTGCAGCTCACCGTCGATCGCCTCGGCGTCCCCGGGGAGAAGGTGCGGGTGCGCCAGGGCGATACCGACACGATCCCCACCGGCGGGGGCACCGGCGGGGCGCGCAGCCTGTATTCGGAAGGCCAGGCGATCCTGGCCACCGCGGCGACGGTGATCGAGAAGGGCCGCCGCGCGGCCTCCGAGGCGCTGGAGGCCGCGATGGCCGATATCGTCTTCGAGAACGGCCGCTTCGCCATCATCGGCACCGATCGCGGCATCGACATAATGGAACTCGCCGCGACCCAGCGCGCCCGGGTCGCCGCCGGCCAGGATGTCCCCCTGCTCGATGCCGCGGAGGTGGCGAAGGTGGACAACCACACCTTCCCCAATGGCTGCCACATGGCGGAGGTCGAGGTGGACCCGGAGACCGGGCATCTCGAGATCCTGCGCTACGTGGTGTGCGACGATGTCGGCAAGGCGG
>DAICZL010000257.1 GCA_027311165.1 bacterium | reverse complement strand
GCCATATGCTGGTGCGCCGCATCTTGCCGCCCCGCCGGATCGCGCGTCAGCACGTCCTGCATGATGTCGCGCGCCAGCGGGGCCGCGGCGGCGGCGCCGGCATTGCCGTGCTCCACCACCACCGACAGCGCGTAGCGCGGCGCGTCATAGGGCGCATAGGCCACGAACAGCGCGTGCGGCCGCAATTCCCAGGGCAGGTTCTCGCTCTTGAAATCGCCCCGCTCGCGCACCTCGCGCGAGACCCGGCGCACCTGCGAGGACCCGGTCTTGCCCGCCAGCTGCACCTTGGCATCGGCCAGCCGGGCAACCGGCGCGGTGCCGCCCTGCTCGTTGACCACCGCCCACATGCCCTCGCGCACGATATGCAGCTGCCGGTCGTTCAGCCCCATCGCCGGCCAGTCGGTCGGATTGACGCCGGGCTGGATCACCCCGCCGATCGAGCGGGTCAGATGCGGCTGCACCGCCCGCCCGGTCGCGATCCGCGCGACCATGGTGGCCAGCGCCAGCGGTGTCACCTGCAGAAACCCCTGGCCGATGCCATGGACGATGGTATCGCCGATATTCCAGGCCTTGCCCTGCGCCATCCGCCAGGCCCGCGTCGGCACCAGCCCCTTGCGCGTGCCGGGCAGCTCGATGTCGAGATCGACGCCGAGGCCGAAGCGGTTGGCCATCGCCGCAATCCGGTCGATACCGGTCCGCCGGGCGGTCTCGTAGAAGAACACGTCGCAGCTGTTCTTCAGCCCGCCGCGCAGATCGAGCGCGCCATGGCCGTATTTGTTCCAGCAATGGAAACGGGCGTCGCCGAGATCGAGATAGCCCTGGCAGGTGATCCGGTCGAAGGGCGAGATCACCTTCGCCTCCAGGCCGGCGAGCGCCACCACCATCTTGAAGGTCGAACCGGCGCGTAGAGCCCGGCCGCCGCCTTGTTGATCAGCGGCGCCCGGCGGTTGCTGGTCCACTCGATCCATTGCGCCTGGGAGACGCCGGAATTGAACAGGCTCGGGTCGAAGGACGGGTTGGTGGCCATCGCCAGCACCTCGCCGTTGCGGCAGTCGAGCACGACGCAGCTCGCGCTCTCCTCGCCCAGGCGGCGCAGCACGGCATCCTGCAGGTCGGCATCGATCGACAGCCCGACATCGGAGCCCTGGGTGCCCTCGTGGCGGTCGAGCTCGCGGATCACCCGCCCGACGGCGTTGACCTCGAGCTGCACCGCGCCGGCACGCCAGCGCAGGGTCAGGTCGTAGCGCTTCTCGATCCCGGCCCTGCCGATGCGGATGCCGGGCAGCGCCAGCATCGGGTCATCGCCGGTCTCGCCTTCGGAGGGCGGGGCGACATAGCCCACGACATGGGCCATCCGGTCCAGCATCGGATAGGTGCGGGTGGTGCCGAGATCGACCAGGATGCCGGGCAGATCGGGGGCGTTGACCTCGATCCGCGCCATCTCCTCCCAGCTCAGGAACTCGCGCACCATGATCGGGATGAAGCGGCGGTGATGGTGCACGTCGCGCTCGATGCGGGCGCGCTCGTGTTCGGCGAGCGGCAGGATGGCGCTGAAATTATCCAGCGTGACGCTGACATCCTCGGTCTGCTCGGCGATCAGCAGCGCGCGCCAGTTGAGCCGGTTGCCGCCCAGCACCGCGCCGAACCGGTCGAGCACGCGGCCCCGCGGCGGGGCGATCAGCCTGGCGCTGATGCGGTTGGACTCCGCGAGCGTCGCGTAGCGGTCGCTCTCCAGCACCTGCACCTGGTAGAGCTTGGCGGCGAGCAGCCCGAGCAACCCGACCTGGCCGCCGGCGAGCAGCAGCGCCCGGCGGGTGAACACCGGGCGGTTGAAGACCGGGCCACGGCGGCTCTCCCGCTTCATGGCCGCCCTGGCGAGGCCGCCCCCCCCGGTTCGCGACGCGGCTGCCGGCTCATCCCTGCCCCGGCTCGGCCAGCGCGTGGCGGGCCACCGAGAGCAGCAGGCTGAAGCCGGGATAGAGCGCCGCAGCCAGCAGGAACTCGAACCCCGCGGCGGCCGGCGGCAGCAGGCGGAAGGTGAGCAGCGAGTTCAGCACCCAGCCGGTCGCGGCGGCGCCGGCGGCCAGGGAAATGAAGGCCAGCCACACCAGCGCAAACCCCTGGCGCAGCAGGCTGCGCCGCCAGCGCAGCGCCAGCCCGTGCAGGATCAGCAGGGTCAGCACGCCCACGCCGATCTGGGCGTAGCCCAGCAGGTCGCACAGCAGGCCGAGCAGGAACACCGCCGGCGGGGGCATCGTCTGGGGCCGGTGCAGCGTCCAGAAATACACCGCGGCGAACGCGGTCGCCGGCAGCAGCTGGGACTGGCCGGGCAGGCCGAACGGGGCGGCGGTCAGCAGCAGCATCACCACGGTGCTGGCGAGCGGGAAGCCGATGCGACCGGCCCCGTCCAGCCGCCGCCACAGGCTCGGGCGCGGCCGGATGCCGGGGGTTCGGTCCATCGCTCAACGGCTCTTGACCGAAGGCTGGCGCCCCGCCGCCTCCGGCGCGGCGAGCCCGCGCAGGCCATAATCGAAGATGCGCACCAGCTCCAGCCGGTCGAGCTGGGCCGCCAGTTCCACCTCGGGGACGTTGTTGGCTGAATAATGCACGACGCCCACCGGCAGATCGGCCGGAAACGCATTGGCCTCGGCCGAGGTCACCACCCGCTCGCCCTCGGCCGGCAGGGTGCCCTCCGGCCAGTACATCAGCCGCGGCCGGGAACCGTTGGTGCCGACCAGCAGGGCGCGCGCGCGCGAGGTCTCGAGGATCACCGGGACGCGGCTGTTGAGATCGGTGAGCAGCAACACCCGGGCGCTGCGGCTGCCGATCTCGGTGATCCGGCCGACCAGCCCGCCCTCGTCGAGCGCGATCTGTCCCTTGACGATGCCGTGATTGGGCCCGAGCGAGAGCAGCACCGCCCGGGCATAGACCCCGCCGGCATCGGCGACCACGCGGGCGGTGACATAGGACGGGGCCGGATCGGGGATCCAGTGCAGATTGGCCTTCAGCCGGCTGTTCTCGGCATCGAGCGCGAGCGCCACGGACTGCCAGCGCCTGAGCTTGTCGTTCTCCTCGCGCAGCCGCCGGTTCTCCGCCTCCAGCGTGACCAGGCGCTCGGCATCGTCGAGCCCGGCGCGCACCACCGCGAGCGGCTGGGCGAGCGCGCCATAGATCGGCGCCAGCGCGTCCGACAGCGCCATGCGCGCACGCTCGGCCAGCAGCGCATCGGCCTTGCCGAGCAGCATCAGCCCGAAGGACGCGGCGATCAGCACCGGCAGCGTGAGCTTGGCCAGGGCCTGCCGGACCGGGATCGACAGCCGGATCACGCTGCGCTCGCCACTCTGTGCAGTCCCTCCAACCCGGGTTCACGCCGCCCCTCGGGGGCAGCAGGCCAGTCTCCGATCCCGACGCGGCACGCCAACGAAAGGCGAGGACTCCGCCATCGACCCGCCAGGGAGCATGCGCTCCCCGGACCCGCATTCCCTGGGGGCTACCCCAGAGGGCCGCCGCGCGAATTCAGCCCGTCATGCGCACCCTGGAGGTCCGCATCCATCGGACCCGCACGTGATCGACAGGCTGCTGTCCCGCCCCCGAAGGTCCCGGTTCCTCACCGCAGTCCAGGGATCATCAGGCCACCGAAATCAAAGGGCCAGTGCCCTGATTCCGAACGCATTTCAATGCCGCGAACTGCGGAGCCGGGACATTAGTACATCGATGTCAGCACGTTGCTCAGGCGCTTGCCTTCCTCGAGCGCCCGGCCGGTGCCGAGGGCCACGCATTGCAGCGCATCCTCGGCTACCACCACGGGCAATCCGGTCGCATCCCGCAACACCTGGTCGAGACGATAGAGCAGCGCGCCCCCGCCCGTCAGCACGATTCCCTTGTCCACGATGTCGGCCGCCAGTTCCGGTGGCGTATTCTCGAGCGCGACCTTCACCGCCTCGACGATGGCGCTGACCGGCTCGTTCAGGCTTTCGGCGATCTGGCGCTGGCTCACCAGCACCTCACGCGGCACGCCATGCATCAGATCGCGCCCCTTGACCTCGCGATAGGGGCCTTCCTCGCCGTCCTCGGGCGCCGAGGCCGAGCCGATATCCATCTTGATCCGCTCCGAGGAGGCCTCCCCGATCAGCAGGTTATGGTTGCGGCGGATATAGGAGATGATCGCCTCGTCCATCTTGTCGCCGCCGACGCGCACGCTGCGCGAGCAGACGATGCCGCCCAGCGAGATCATGGCGACCTCTGTGGTGCCGCCGCCGATATCGACCACCATGCTGCCCGAGGGCTCGGTGACCGGTAGCCCGGCGCCGATCGCCGCGGCCATCGGCTCATCGATCAATTGCACCTTGCGGGCGCCGGCGCTCTCGGCGCTCTCCTGGATCGCGCGGCGCTCGACCGCGGTGGAGCCCGAGGGCACGCAGACGATGATCTTGGGCGAGGCGAAGCTGCGGCGGTTGTGCACCTTGCGGATGAAATGCTTGATCATCTCCTCCGCCACCTCGAAATCCGCGATCACGCCGTCCCGCAGCGGGCGGATCGCCGAGATGTTGCCGGGGGTGCGGCCCAGCATCAGCTTGGCCTCCTCGCCCACCGCCAGCACGTGCTTCTTGCCGCGCACATCGGCGATGGCGACCACGCTCGGCTCGGCCAGCACGATCCCGCGACCCTTGACATAGACCAGGGTGTTGGCGGTGCCGAGATCGATGGCCATGTCGGCGGACATGATGCCGAGCAGGCGAGAGAACATAAATGCAACCTTCTC
>DAICZL010000248.1 GCA_027311165.1 bacterium | reverse complement strand
ATGGTGCGCGGCACGTAAGGCCCGCCATCGGCCATCACGGCCGGGGCGTGCGGCAGGATCGGGCGATCGCCGGCTTGGGCCGCTGCCGCTGCGAAGCCGCCCGGCAGCCCGGCCCGCTCTTGCGGCGCCCGCCGCCCTGTGATGTTACTCCCCGCCTCCCGGCAGGCCCTCGTCCGCCTGGCGGTTCCCCGTGTTGTCGTGCGAGGCTGACCGAATGTCGTCCACCTTCGAGACCGTCGCCGGGATCATCGCCGAGACCTGCGACATTCCCCGCGAAACCATCAAGCCCGAGAGCCATGCCATCAACGATCTCGGCATCGACAGCCTGGACTTCCTCGATGTCGCCTTCGCCATCGACAAGGCCTTCGCGATCAAGCTGCCGCTCGAGCAGTGGACCCAGGAAGTGAACGAAGGGAAGGTTTCCTCCGATCGCTACTTCGTGCTGAAGGATCTCTGCGCCAATATCGACCAGCTGATCGCCGCGAAGGCCGGCTGAGCACGGGCGGGGCTGGCGGAGATGCGTCTGGAATATTTCCAGATGGTGGACCGGATCGCGGCGCTCGATCTGGCCGCCGGCACCATCCGTGTCGATTCCGTGCTGCCGCAGGAAAGCCCGGTGTTCGAGGGGCATTTCCCCGGCCACCCGATCATGCCCGGCGTGCTGCTGATCGAGACCATGGCTCAGACCGCCGGCTGGCTGGTGATGGCGCAGCTGAAATTCGCCCGCATGGCGTTCCTGGGGGCGGTCAAGGAGGCCAAGCTGCGCAGTTTCCTGGCACCCGGCCAGCCCATCACGGTGGAGGGCAGGCTGTTGCATGACGGATCGGGCTACGCGGTTGCCGCCGGCCGCATCCTGGTCGATGGCCGTGGCATCGCGGATGCCGAGCTGACCTACCGCGTGCTGCCTTTCCCCAACCCGGCGCTGCGCGAGGGCATGCTCGCCGCGGCCGCGCGCGTCGGCGTGCCGGCGGAGCTGCTGGCGGATGGCTGATCCCTCGCCGCGCGATGCGCTGATCACCGGGATCGGCCTGGTTTCCTGCCTGGGCGAGGGCCTCGACGCGCATTGGGCGGCGCTCGACGATCCCACGGGTTTCCGCCCGGTGGTGGACGAGGCGGGCTTCGCGCCCTGGCCGGTGCATCCGATCGCGAAGCTCGACCTCGACCGCCAGATCCCCAAAAAGGGCGACCAGCGGCAGATGGAGGCCTGGCAGCGCATCGGCACCTATGCCGCCGGCCTGGCGCTCGAGGATGCCGGGGTGAAGGGCGATGCCGGGCTGCTCGGGCGGATGGACATGATCGTCGCCGCCGGCGGCGGCGAGCGCGACTACGCCGCCGATGCCGCGATCCTGTCGGCCCTGCCGCGGGCGGCCGATCCGGGCGCGCTGCTGAACGAGCGGCTGATGAGCGATCTGCGCCCGACGCTGTTACTGGCGCAGCTTTCCAACCTGCTGGCCGGCAACATCTCGGTCGTGCATGGCGTGGTGGGCAGTTCCAAGACCTTCATGGGCGAGGAGGCGGCCGGGGCCGATGCCGTGCGCATCGCCGCCGCGCGCATCGCCGCCGGGCAGGGCGAGCTGTTCCTGGTCGGCGGGTCCTATAACGCCCAGCGGCCCGACGTGCTGCTGCATTTCGAGATGGGGGGCAAGCTCTGGCGCCATCCCTATCTGCCGGTCTGGGCGCGCCAGGACGCGGGCGGGGGGATGGTGCTGGGCTCGCTCGGCTGTTTCCTGGTGATCGAAAGCCGCGCCCATGCCAGGGCGCGCGGCAAGGCGGGGCGGGCGCGGATCGCCCATGTCGCGACCGACCGCAGCCGCCGCGCCCCCGGCGAGGCCGCCGCCAACGCGGCGCGGCAATGGGCGGCGCTGCCGGGTCCGCTCGATGCGGCGGCGGTGATCTCGGGCGCTTCCGGCGCGGCGCCGGCGACCGCCGAGGAAGCGGCGTTCCTGGCCGCGCAGGGCCTGCCGGTGCGCGCCGCCGCCACCGCGCTGGGCCACGCGCTGGAGCCGGCCTTTCCCGCCGGCGTTGCGCTCGCTTCGATGGCGGTCGAGAAGGGGCGGCTGTTCGGCCCACTGGAGGCAGCCGAGCGGATCATGCCGGGGGCGCTGCGCCAGGCGGTGGTGACCGGCTGGGGGAACTGGCGCGGCGAGGCGATGGCCCTGGTGCTGCCCGCCGACTGACGAGCGCAGGCCGCAGCCGGGTACCCCCCCATGGAATGCAGGTCCGGGGAGCGCCGCTCCCTGGCGGGTTCCCAAAGGGCAGAGCCCTTTGACCTTGCCTAACCCGCGCGGAGCAGGGGAGATCCCTCCGGCGTCAGTCTCGATCAGGAGTACCAGCGATGCCCAGAAGCGATCAGGACAGCCAGGGCCGCCCGGTGGTGGTGATCACCGGCACCGGCGTGCTGACCTCGCTCGGCCAGGGCAAGGCGGATAACTGGGCCCGCCTGACCGGCGGGGTGTCCGGCATCCACCGCATCTCGCGCTTTCCGGTGGCCGGCCTGCGCACCACCATCGCCGGCACCGTGGATTTCGTCCCGGTCGCGGCGCTTTCGGCGCCCGCACTGTCCGAGCGCCTGGCGGAACTGGTCGCCGAGGAAGCCATCGCCGAGGCCGCGATCGGCCGGCCCGGCGATTTCCCCGGCAGGCTGTTCCTGGCTCTGCCGCCGGTCGAGCTGGAATGGCCGCAGCGCCTGGCGCTGGCCGAAGCTTCCGGCGCGAACGAGACGGTGGGCTATGAGGACCTGCTGCGCGCCGCCGGCAGCGGTGCCTTCGAGGCCAATTACCGCCGCTTCCTGTTCGGTTCGGTGGCCGAGAACCTGGCCGACGCGCTTGGCACGAAGGGTTCGCCGGTGGCGATCTCCACCGCCTGCGCCTCGGGCGCCACCGCGATCCAGCTGGCGCTGGAGGCGATCCGCCGCGGCGAGACGGAGGCGGCGCTGTGCATCGGCACCGATGCCTCGGTGAACCCGGAATCGCTGATCCGCTTCTCGCTGCTGTCCGCCCTGTCCACCCGCAACGATCCGCCCGAGGCGGCTTCGCGGCCGTTCTCGAAGGACCGCGACGGGTTCGTGATGAGCGAGGGGGCCGGGGCGCTGGTGCTGGAAAGCCTGGCCCATGCGCGGGCCCGGGGGGCGCGCATCCTGGGCGTGGTCGAGGGCTGCGGGGAGCGCGCCGACAGTTTCCATCGCACCCGCTCCAACCCCGACGGGCGGCCGATCATCGCCTGCCTGCGCAACGCGCTCGAGGATGCCGGAATCGGCCCCGAGGACGTCGACTACATCAACGCCCATGGCACCGGCACGCCGGAGAACGACAAGATGGAGTGGCTGGGGGTTTCGACGGTGTTCGGCGAGCGGGCCGGATCGATCCCGATGTCGTCCAACAAGTCGATGATCGGCCACACGCTGACCGCGGCCGGCGCGGTGGAGGCGGTGTTCAGCCTGCTGACGCTGCGGGAGGGGCGGATACCGCCCACCATCAACTACGACGCGCCCGATCCGGCGCTGCCGGTCGATTGCGTGCCCAACGTGGCGCGCGATGCGACGCTGCGGCGGGCGATCTCCAACTCCTTCGGCTTCGGCGGGCAGAACGTCTCCCTGGTGCTCGCGACCGAGCCCGCCTGATGGCGGCGCAGCCGCGCGCGCTGGTGATCGGCGGCAGCGGGGGCATCGGGGGGGCGGTGGTGCGGGCGCTCGCCGCGCGTGGCGACGCCGTGGCGTTCACCTATCGCAGCGATGGCGCCGCGGCGGCGGCGCTGGCCGAGGGGTGCGGAGCGAGCGCGCAGAGGCTCGATCTGGCCGACCGTGCCGGCGTGGACCGGTTCGCCGAGGCGCTGGCCGAGGCCGATCCGCCGGAGGCGCTGGTCCATGTCGCCGGCGGCACCTATGACGCGCTGGCGGCGATGCTGGACCAGGACGCGGCCGAGCGGCTGATGCAGGTGAATTTCTGGGCCTTCGCCCGCATCGCCAAGGCGGTGGTGCGGCCGATGACCCGGGCGAGGCGCGGGCGGATCGTGGTGGTGGGTTCGGTGCTGGGGCTGCTGGGCAGCCAGGGCAACGCGGCCTATGCCGCGTCGAAATCGGCGCTGCTGGGCTATGTGCGCACCCTGGCGGTGGAGACGGCGCGGCGCGGGGTGAGCGTCAACTATGTCGCGCCTGGTTTCGTCGATACGCCGATGATGGCGCCGTTCGCGGCGCACCGGGCGGCGAACGAGGCGCGGATCCCCGCCGGGCGCTATGCCAGTGCCGAGGAGGTGGCCGCGGTGGTGGCGTTCCTCGCCTCGCCTGCCTCGGCCTATGTCACGGGGGCGGTGATCCCGGTGGATGGC
>DAICZL010000237.1 GCA_027311165.1 bacterium | reverse complement strand
TCTATACCCTCTATGCCGCCTGCTCACTCGCGACGGCGATTGCCGAAACAGTGATTCGTGATCGCTTCGAAGGAGGTGGACCAAGGCTGCTGTTCAGCACCTCATGCCTCCCCTCATTTTGACCCCGGGGGTGACGTTTAGCCAAAGAATCGGTTGAGGCTCTCCGGCATTCCGGAAAGAATCGAAGCGAGGCGGCTCCGATTGGGATTGTTGCGTACCTCCGAATCCTCTTGCCTGCACCCGTGGGCCTGCGATTCTCCCTGCCGACAGCATGATCAGCGGGGAACCGATGCAGCCGAACCAGACCCTTTGCCTCACGGACGTGCAGCGCGTCCTGAGCGGCCTGTTCGAGGGTGACCTGCACGCCAAGCGGGTTCTGTCGCTGGCCAATGCCACCCTCGGGGTCATCCGGACCGCGTCATTGGCGGTGCATACCATCGGCCAGGGTCTCGCCTTAGCGCGCGGTCTGACTACCAAGCACGCCATCAAGCAGGTGGATCGGATGCTGTCGAACGAGGGGATCGACATCGATGCCGCGCTGCGCCACTGGGTGCCTTACGTGGTGGGGTCTCGCACCAGCATCAACGTCGCCATGGACTGGACCGATTTCGACGCCGATGGCCAGGCCACCCTCATGCTGTCGCTGCTGACCCGTCACGGCCGTGCCACGCCGCTGCTGTGGCTCACCGTCGCGATGGCAAGCCTCAAGAACCGCCGCAACGAGTACGAATACCAGGCCCTGGTCCGTCTCGCCGACGCTCTGGCCGCCGAGGTCAAGGTTTGCATCGTCGCCGACCGCGGCTTCGGCGATCAGAAGCTCTACCGCGTGCTGACCGAGGAGCTGAAGTTCGACTTCGTCATCCGCTTCCGCGGCAACATCACGGTGACGGCCGCCGATGGCGAGATGCGCACCGCCGCCGGCTGGGTCGGCCGCGGCGGACGCGCGCGCGTCCTGCGCGGCGCTGCGGTGACCGCCGAACGCTACCAGGTGGGCACAGTGCTGTGCGTGCAGGACAAGGACATGAAGCAGGCGTGGTGTCTCGCCGCCAGCGACGGCGCGGCCTCATCTGGAACCTTGAAGGCACTCTACGCCAAGCGCTGGAGCATCGAATGCGGCCTGCGCGATACCAAGGACCTGCGCTTCGGCATGGGCATGGGATCGATCCACGTCAGCACGCCGGCGCGGCGCGATCGGCTGTGGCTGATCGCCGCCTTCGCCGTCGTGCTGCTGAGCCTTTTGGGGGCCGCTGGGGAAGCCCTCGGCTACGACCGGCTGCTCAAGTCAAACACCGCCAAGCGGCGAACCCATTCGCTGTTCCGACAGGGTTGCATGCTCTACGAACTCATGCCGACCATGCCGGAACCTCGGCTGGGTCCATTGGTCCAGAAATTCGCCGACATGCTCGACGAGCTGCCTGTGTTCGCCGAGGCTTTCGGGGTGGTGTGAAAATGAGGGGAGTCGTGAGGGTTTTTCCATATCACGGTAGAGCCCTGATATCGGCGGTTAGCGTGACGGCAACGACACGCGGCGCGCACT
>DAICZL010000236.1 GCA_027311165.1 bacterium | reverse complement strand
CCGCGTTCGGCGAAATACTGCGGGAACAGCGCGAGCAGGAACAGCATCAGCGTGGTCTTGCCCTGGCCGGTCTTGCCGAAGATCGCGGTCATGCCGACGTCGCCGACATGGGGGATAAAATCATACGCGGTGCCGGCGGTGGTTCTGAACCGCACCAGCGCCGGTCCCCAGCGTCCCGATGCCGCTCCCCGCGGAAACGCATCGAACCCGGACAGCGCCGCGAAATTCCGTGTGGTGATTGCGCCGGGCCGGGTGCGCCAGGCGGTGTTGCCGGGCAGCTGCGCAAAATAGGCCGCCTCGTTGCCGAGTGTCTCCTGCACGGCGACCGCCCCGGCATCGGCGAGCGCGGTGCGGGCGATCCCGGCGCGTGCGTTCAGCACCTGGAGGGTATCGGCATAGATCGCCAGCGAGACATGATGAGCCCCCATGGCGAGATGAGCCGAGGCGAGCTGGTCCTGGGCGTCTGTCAGCTCATCGATCTGCGAGAGCGCCTTATCGCCGGCGGCCGTCATCTGGTTCTGCTTGAGGGCGAGTTTGCCGGTGGCGTCGTGCCGGGCCAGGAAGCCGAAGCTCTGGGAGAGTACCAGGGGGAATGGGAGCGCGAGGAGGTGATCGAGCATGCCGGGGAAGGTCACGGCGGGGTATTCGCGCAGGCCGAAGATTGCCCCGAAGCGTGAGGCGCCGGGGCTGCGGATCTCATAGGCGCGCCGGCCGAAGATCACCTGATCGGTGTAGATTGCCGCACCGATCGGGCCGCTGACCAGGGGTACCGGCAGGAACTCACCGGTGAGGATCAGGTGCAGGGCTTCGGCGATGGCGCTGAACTGGACCGCATTGTTCCGCCCGCGGTGCCCGCTGCGCAATCCAAGCCGGCTCAGCCCATAGCCTTCGAGGGTGCGGCTGATTGCGCCCCAGATGTCTTCGAGCTGGAGCAGCAGGTGATCGGATGCGCCAACCGGTTGCCGGCGCAGCCGCGCCAGGGTGCGGGTCAATCTGCGCCCACCGATCGCCCCACCGGCCGGATTGCGCGGGGCGACGAGGACACTCAGCAGATAGCGGTTCTGATACAGCCGCCCGGCCAGCACGCGCTGCCGGTACAGCCGATCCAGCGTTCCGGAGAACGCGTTGGGGAATACGCCTTGGGGCAGGTCTGGCACGGATTGGTGGCGGACCAGATGGGTGGCGATGGTCAGGTTATCGTCGGCGATGGTCTTCCACAGCGCGTTGAGCATACGGACCGTGGCGTTGCGTTCGGCATCATCGGCCAGTTCGCAGGGCACCCCGTCGAGTTCGCCCATTGCGAGCAGACTACCATCGTCCAGCAGCATCACATCGGGGCGGACGTGGCCGAGATAGGGCAGATAGGGCGCGGCGTCGCGTTCCGACCAGCCGGTGTTACCGCGCATGGGCGGCCTCCCGGCTCACCGTCGTGCCGGAACCCCCCGTGAGCCCCCTGCCCTGCCCGCCATCCCGGCGTAGCCGCACCGGGAAGGGGCTGGGCGAGGCACCGCCCCAGTGGGCGGTATCGAGGGAGCGGGCTTTGGTCTGGAGCCACAGCCCGGCCACGCGCACGGC
Organism: bacterium; assembly: GCA_027311165.1. Taxonomy (GTDB): domain Bacteria; phylum Pseudomonadota; class Alphaproteobacteria; order Acetobacterales; family Acetobacteraceae; genus DAICZL01. The sequence goes on along the minus strand of DAICZL010000236.1, from coordinate 166 downwards.
GTTGTAGTCGTAGCGGACGAGGAGCCGTGCCGCGAGCCAGGCGGGCAGCAGGATCAGTTCATCGAACGGGTTCTGGATCAGGACGATGATCAGGCCGAACGCGAGCATGAACAGGGTGACCAGACCGATCGGCAGGCCGAGGAACAGCGCCGGCCTGGTGGCGGCT
>DAICZL010000226.1 GCA_027311165.1 bacterium | reverse complement strand
CTGGCCGGCGGGCTTGCGGGAAGGCGCTGGCGGGCTGCCCCTGGACCCCACCAGGCGCACGCTCCTGGACCCTATCGCTGGCGAGTTCCCCCCCTTGGATACGGGTATCAGGGGATAGGGGTATCAGGGGATACGGGTCTCGGGCGGCCATGGGGGCAAAGCCTCGCCTTCCCCTTCGTCCTGGCGCCGATCGGGCGCGTCGCGGGGGGCGTACCGGCCCGGCCTGCTGTATCCTGCCACCATGATCCGGCCCCGCCAGCTCGCCCTGCCCTTCCCCCATGCGCCGGACTTCGCCACCGCGCCGTTCCTGCAGGCCCCATCCAACGCAGCCGCACTCGCCTGGCTGGAACGCCCGGCGGCCTGGCCTGGCGGCCGCCTGGTGCTGTGGTCGCCCCCGGGGGCGGGCAAGACCCATCTGCTGCATCACTGGGCAGCGCGCATGGGCGCGGGTCTGCTCGCCGGCCCCGCCCTGCGCGGCTTTCCCGATCCGGCCGGGCAGCGCGCTCTGGCGATCGATGATGCCGACGCGCTGGCCGAGGAAGCGGCGCTGCTGCATCTGCTGAACGCCGCCGCCGAGGCCTGGGTGGCGGTGCTGCTGGCAGGGCGCACCCCCCCCGCGCGCTGGACGCTGCGTCTGCCCGACCTCGCCAGCCGGTTGCGCGCCACGGCCACCGTGGGGATCGGCCCGCCGGAGGATGCGCTGCTGCGCGCGCTGCTGGCCCGGCTGCTGGCCGACCGCCAGATGGTGGTGCCCGCCGCCGTGCAGGACTGGCTGCTAACGCGGCTGCCGCGCGAAGCGGCGACGCTGCGGGAAATCGCCACCCGCCTGGACCGCGCGGGGCTGGCCGCCGGCGGCAGGATCACCCGCCCACTCGCCGCCGCCGTGCTCGAAGCAATCGCGACGGACGCGCAGGACGACCCGCCGGCGCCCCCCGGACCGGGCGTGCCGGCGAACGCGGCAGCGACCACGCCCATGGCCGAGGCCAATGAAATTTCCGCTTCGGCGCCCGGTGCGGCCTCGTCGCCAGGCCGCGGACTCCTGTAGACTGAAATTCATGAATCGCATTGACCAGGATGCACAGGCCGCGCCCGTCCTGCCCACGCATCCTCCCGACATGAGCACGCTGACCACGGGCGGGGATGGCGCCGGCCTGATCACGCCCGACAGCCCGGCGCGCTTCATCAACCGCGAACTTTCCTGGCTGGACTTCAACCACCGCGTCGTGGAGGAGGCCGAGAATCCCCGTCACCCGCTGCTGGAGCGGCTGCGCTTCGTCTCGATCAGCGCCTCCAACCTCGACGAGTTCTATTCGGTGCGGGTCGCCGGGCTGCTCGGCCAGGCCAAGGCCGGGGTGCTGACGCCCTCGCCGGACGGGCTGAGCCCGGCACAGCAGCTGGGCGAGATCCAGCGGCGGGCGCAGGGGCTGCTGGCGGATCAGCAGCGGGTCTGGCGCGACCTGCGCGGCCTGCTCGCCGCCGCCGGGATCGAGGTGTGCGAGACCGCCCTGTTGTCGGCGGAGGACGAACGCTGGCTGGATGGCTGGTTCATGGAACGGGTGTTCCCGGTGCTGACGCCGCTGTCGATCGATCCGGCGCATCCCTTCCCCTTCATCCCCAATATGGGCCTGGTGATGGTCCTGAAGCTGCTGCGCGAGGACGACCAGGCCGGCATGCGGGCGCTGATCCCGCTGCCGGCCCAGGTGGACCGCTTCATCCGCCTGCCCGGCGCGGCCGACCAGCCGATCCGCTTCGTCATGCTGGAAGATCTGGTGCGGCTGTTCCTCGACCGGCTGTTCCCGGATTTCCGGCTGCTGGGCGCGGGGATGTTCCGGCTGATCCGCGACACCGATGTCGAGTTCGAGGAGGAGGCGGAAGACCTGGTCCGCTCCTACGAGACCGCGCTCAAGCGCCGCCGGCGCGGGGTTGCCATCCATCTCTCGCTCAGCGCCGACATGCCCCAGGATCTGCGCGAATTCGTCATCGACCGGCTGGAGGAGCGTGGCGACGAGCTCGACGAGCTCGAGGGGCCGGGCGATGAGGTTCATGTGCAGGAAGGGCTGCTGGCGATCGTCGATCTGCGCCAGCTGATCATCGATGACCGCCCCGACCTGCTGTTCAAGCCGTTCACCCCGCGCTTTCCCGAACGCATCCGCGATTTCGGCGGCGACTGCTTCGCCGCGATCCGCGCCAAGGACATCATCGTCCACCATCCGTTCGAGAGCTTCGACGTGGTGGTGCAGTTCCTGCGCCAGGCGGCCGGCGATCCCAACGTGGTGGCGGTGAAGCAGACGCTGTACCGCACCAGCCGCGACAGCCCGATCGTGAAGGCGCTGATCGAGGCGGCCGAGGCCGGCAAATCCGTCACCGCGCTGGTGGAACTGCGCGCCCGCTTCGACGAGGAGGCCAATATCCGTCTCGCCCGCGCCCTGGAAGCGGCCGGCGTGCAGGTGGTGTACGGCTTCGTCGGGCTCAAGACCCACGCCAAGATCTCGCTGGTGGTGCGCCGGGAAGGCGGTGGCATGCGCGCCTATGCCCATTTCGGCACCGGCAACTACCATCCGATCACCGCGCGCATCTATACCGACCTGTCGTTCTTCACCTCCGACCCCAGCCTGACCCGCGATGCCGCGCGGCTGTTCAACTACATGACCGGCTATGCGCGGCCGGAACGGATGGACGCGCTGGCGTTCAGCCCGCTGACCCTGCGCCACGCGCTGGTCGAGCTGATCGGGCGCGAGATCGGCTTCGCCCGCGCCGGCAAGCCCGCCGGCATCTGGCTGAAGCTGAACAGCCTGGTGGACGAGCAGCTGATCGATCTGCTCTACAGCGCCTCCAATGCCGGGGTGAAGATCATGCTGGTGGTGCGGGGCATCTGCTGCCTGCGCCCGGGCATCGCGGGGCTGTCGGAGAATATCCGGGTGAAGTCGATCGTCGGGCGGTTCCTGGAACACAGCCGCATCTGCGTGTTCGGCAACGGCCACAAGCTGCCCGGCCGGCACGCCAAGGTGTTCATCAGCTCGGCCGACTGGATGGCCCGCAACATGGACTGGCGGGTGGAAACCCTGGTGCCGATCGACAACCCGACGGTTCACGCCCAGGTGCTGGACCAGATCATGGTGGTCAATCTCAAGGACACGATGCAGTCCTGGGAACTCGGGCCGGACGCGATCTGGCGGCGGCTCGATCCGGGAGCGAAGCCGGTCTCGGCGCATGAGTATTTCATGACCAACCCCTCGCTGTCCGGCCGCGGCTCGGCCTTGCACGGGCCGCTGGCTCCCCCCCCGAGCCAAGGTGGACGCCGGCAGGACCGCGTGCTGCAGGACTAGGCCCGCATGCCCTTTCTGGCGCCTGCCGACGCGCCGCGCTGCGCGGTCGTCGATCTCGGGTCCAACTCGGTGCGCCTCGTGGTGTTCGAGGGCGCCCGGCGCAACCCTGTCGCGATCTTCAACGAGAAGGCGGTGCTGCGGCTCGGCCGCGGGCTGGAGAGCACCGGGCGGCTGAACGAGGAGTCGCTGGAACAGGCGCTGACGGTGATGCATCGCTACCACGCGGTGGCGCGCGCGATGGGCGCCGCGACGATGGAGGTGCTGGCGACCTCGGCGGTGCGCGATGCGAGCAATGGCGGCGCGTTCGTGGCGACGCTCGGATCACGCCTGCCGGGTGTGCGGATCCGCGTGCTGTCGGGCGAGCAGGAGGCGGAGCTTTCCGCTGCCGGGGTGCTGTGCGGCATTCCCTCGGCCGACGGCATCCTGGCCGATATCGGCGGTGGTTCGCTGGAACTCGTGCGGCTCGACGCCGGCCGGCAGGGGCCGGTGCAGACCTTGCGGCTGGGGGTGATCCGCCTGGCCGAACGCGCCGAGGGTGATCCCGCGCGCGCCCGGGCGATCGCCGAGGGCGATCTCGCCTCGGTGGCCTGGCTGCGCGACGGGGCGGGGCGGGATCTGTAT
>DAICZL010000220.1 GCA_027311165.1 bacterium | reverse complement strand
TGCCGCCGACCGACAGGCGCCCGGCATAGCCGAGCGCGACGGTCGTGCCGGCTGCCAGCGTATTGGCGCCCGCCAGCCGCCAGTTGGCCCCGGCATCCACGGCGATGGTGCCGAAGCCCTGGAACTGGCTGCCCAGCCCGCCCAGCACGCCCGGCGTGGTGCCGGCCAGTTCCAGCGTGTTGGTGCCCGCCCCGCCCAGTACGCTGCCGCGGAACACCGCGCCGGGCGCGACCACCAGGCGCTCGTCGCCGCCGCCGAAGCGCACCGCGACGCCGGCTGTGCCGATGATCGTGCCGGCATTGATCAGGCTGCCCTGCGCGGCCGCTCCGGCGGCGTAGAAATCCACCCCCGTGCCGCCCCGGATGGTGCCCAGATTGATCACCGTGCCGGCCCCGCCGCTGACCTCCACCCCCCACAGCGCGCCGCTGATCAGCGCCTGCGCCTGGGGCACCACGCCGTTGGTGACGCTGCCTGCGCCCTGCAGCACGACCCCGGCCCCGGCCAGGCTGCCGCCGGCGATGGTGCCGAGATTGACCACCTCGCCCGAGGCCAGCCGGACGCCGCTGCCGAACGCGGTCCCCCCGGTGATCACCGCGAAATTGAACAGGCTGGCCGCCCCCAGCGCGACCCCGATGGCCAGATCGCCGGAAGCCGCGATGGTGCCGAAATTGGTGACCGCCCCGGTGCTGGCGGCCGGCATGTAAACGCCGAAGGCGCCGGTGTCGCCGCCGCCATCGATCCGCGCAGTCGCTACATCGAAACTGCCATTGACGATACTGCCGCCGCCACGCAGCAGCGCCCCCGCCACCGGGGCGGTGTGCAGCGGCGCGGTCTGCACCGCTATCGTGCCGAAATTGGCCACGGCGCCAGCCTGGCTGCCCGACATCACGACGCCGTCGGCGCCGCCGGATATCAGCGCCGCCGTATCCCGCGCGCTGCCATTGACCACCTGCCCGGCACCGGCGAACAGCACCCCGGCGCCATAAGTGGCGTGCGAGATGCCGATGCCGGCGATGGTGGCGAAATTGGTCACCATGGCGCTGCCCGTGGCGCCGAACCGCACGCCGTACTGCGCCTCGATCAGCGCGGCATGGTCGGTGGCGCTGCCATTTGTGATGCTGCCGCCGCCCAGCAGGTCGATGCCGTAGCTGTGCTGGCGCAGCGCGAATTGCGGCGCACTGACCACGCCGTCATTCACGATCGACCAGGCGATCGCCGCCGCCCCCTCGATCGCCGGCCCGGCATAGGCGCCCTGCACTGCGATGGTGCCCGCGGAACTGATGCTGACCGGATTCTGCGCCGCATCCGTCAGCATCACGCCCTGCGTAAGATAGCCGGAAATGACCGTGCCGCTCATCACGCCCGCCCCCCTTGCCCCCGCACAAGGCGGGAGTTCATTAATTTATCGGGATGATCCTAGCGGATGCGGCGGGGGATTGCGCCAGAGCAACATCCGATCAGATGGACTCATCCGATCGGATAAAGTTGCCCGGTAAAACAATAAGCAAGAGCGGTGGCCGATCGTCTGTCGGATCGGGCACCGCTCTGGAACGCGACCTGGGCCGGTTTCAATCGACGTTGCGGGCCGATCGTGGTCCATTTCGCTGTTTCATCGCGGTTGACGTCAACCTGGGACGATATCGCGCCATCGCCAGAGGCGTGAAGTCCCTCAGATGACACGAATTTGACCGGGACTATGATCCCGCATCTCCCGACGGGGCGCCACCGGCCGGAAACGGTCCCGAAGCAGCGGCCCGGGCAGGGTCCTCAGGACCCGAGGGGGGCGGACCCCGGCCCCGGCCTCAGGACTCCAGGAATGCCAGCACCGGGGCCAGCGAACGGTCCGGAGCCTCTTCCTGTGGCAGGTGGCCGAGCCCGGGAAACGTCACCAGCCGGCTCGCCGGGATCGCGCCCAGATAGTCCTGGGCGTTGCGCAGCGGGATCATGGCGTCGGCCTCGCCCCAGACCAGCAGGGTCGGCGCGCGGATGCGGCGCAGCTCCGGTTCCGGCGGCTCCAGCATCACCTGTTCCATGCGCGCCAGCATGGCGCGGCGCACGCCGGGGGCCAGCATCAGGTCGCGATAGCGGGTCAACGATTCCTCGGTCAGCGCCGCGGGATCGCCGAAGGCTGGCGCCAGGTTCATCCGCACCAGCGGGCGCGGCAGCGTGAAGGGCAGCAGCCGCACCAGGAACGGCACGTCCGGCTTGCGACCATAGGCGAAGCCGGGGCTTGCGAAACCATCCGGAGAGACCAGCACCAGCTTGTCCACCCGTTGCGGGTAGGCAGCGGCGAACCCCCAGGCGATGCGGCCGCCAAGGGAATTGCCGATCAGCGTCGCATGCGCGATCCCGAGCCGGTCCATCACGGCGTTCAGCACCTGGAAGCTGCGGGCATCGGAATAATCGCCGGTGGGGTCCGGGCCGGTCAGGCCGAAGCCCGGCAGATCGAAGCGGATCACCCGGAAATGCGATGACAGCACCACGGCCCAGCCGTCCCAGCTATGCAGGCTGGCGCCGAAGCCGTGCAGCAGGATCACCGCCGGGGCGTCGCGCGGGCCGGTATCGCGCAGATGCAGCCGCAGCCCCGCCATCTGCTGGAAATCGGCCGGAGAGCTGCTGTATTTCGCCTCCAGCCCGGCGCGGTCCAGATCCGGCGTGTAGAGCAGCGCTCCGGCGCCGGCGAGGCCGGCAAGCCCCAGCAGCAGCAGGGCAGGACCAAGTTTCATGGCGGGGGGATCCTCGGCGACGGCTGTCGGGGGTGGCGGCTGGAGGCGGAGGCGATCAATCCGGCCCCTGCGGCCGGATCGGCGGACCGGCGCCGGGCTGGCAATGATCGGCCCCCGCTGCCGGCGCGACACCGGACCGCGCTGCGGGGAGAGATGGATTCACAACCCGCTTGCGCTCCGCCGCGCCCGGGGTCAGTCCGTAGCGGGCCACCAGGTCCCAGACATGGCCGGGGACCATGCTGCGCAACCGGCCCGGATGCTGCCGGCGCAGATGGATCACCGTCTCGACCGCCTTCATCTCCCCCCGCGCGCGCGCGAATTCCAGCCCGCGCGGGCCGATCCGCGGCATCAGCCAGCCGACCACCGGGCGCAGCCAGTCCGGCATGGCGTTGACCGGCAGGCCGCCGGCAGCACGCTCGACATTCTTCAGGAACCCGGTCACCGCACCGCCCCGGCGTCCGGCGCTGGTGGGGGCCGACGCGCGCAGTTCGCTGCCCAGGGTCGCCAGCAATTCCTCGCCGCGGTCGTTGCGCACCAGCAGCCATTGCGCCCCGGTGCCGCCCATGTAGCCCACCGTGAGATCGGCGAGCGCGTTGGTATAGTCCACGCAGGTGCGGCAGGTGAGCGGAAAGAAATCGGGCGGCAGTTTCGAGATCGGCAGCCGCAGGAACGGAATGGTCTTCGACCTGCCATCGGTGAAGCGCAGTTCCACGTGGTAGTCGGCGCGGAACTCAAGATAGGTGATGCTGTCCGGGTCCTCGGCCAGCAGGGCCAGGAATTCGTGGAACCGTTCGGTCGTGGTGTTGTCCGAACAGGGCGTGCCGATCACATACAGCCGCTCGAATCCCAGTTCCTGTTCCAGGGCGCGCAGCGCATAGACCTGGCAGGGAATGCCGATCACGGCCAGCCGGGTGAAGCCGCGCGCCCGCGCCGGTTCCAGCAGCGCGAGCAGCGGTGCGTAGCCCATGCGCATGCCGCGGCACTGCGCCATGTCGGCCGGGTTGGTCACCAGCACCGGCACCGGGCGCCAGCGATCCGCCGGATCGGGCGCCATGGTCAGCACGGCATCGACCGCGCCGGTTTCCAGCAGCCGTTCGCCGATGCGGGTCGCAATGCCGGTCCATTGGGCACCGGGGCGCGGCGGCAGCAGGGACGCGCGCAGCATGCGGCGGAACGGGCCGAAGAACACCTCGTCGGGGCGGGCCGGATCGCGGGCGCGGCCGTGCACGCGCTGCTCCAGGCCGGGATAGTCGGGGGCGATGAACTGGCAGGCGCGGCCGCAGCGTTTCGGCTGATCGGATCGGGAGATGCCGCAATCGGTGCACAGCCCGCGCGGCGCCGCCGGGCCGATCGGCGGAGACCATGGCGCTGTCGCGGCAGGCTGGCTGTCGTCCACGCGCTGTCTGCTCCGCCCCTGACGCTGCTGCAGCTGGACACTTGGCCCTGCGGCGGATTCGCGCAACCGCCGCGGCGGCGGCCTCCCTGCCTTCGGCCAGCCGGCGCCCCTCCGTGGCGAATTGCGCCGGCGCCCCTCCGGGGCGATATGCGCCGGCGCCCCTCCGGGGCGATCTGCGCCGGCGCCGGCAGCGGCCCCTCAGCCGCGCCCGGGGCTTCGCCCCCGAGGTCGAAGGATGGCGTGCGCTCCTCTGCCCGCTGCGGGGAGCCCGACTCCCCGGCCAGGTCCCGGCAGGACCACCGACGCCGGCGGGCACGGCCCGGGTCCTGCATTCATGCCCCCGCCATACCCATGCGCCCGCCATGCACGTGCGCCCGCCATGGCAGCCGCCCGGAATGATCAGAGCGTCCTGGAACCAGCCGGCTGGTAACCTGCGCCGCCAGCCGCGACCGTGGCGGGCACCGCGTCTTCCGGGCCCTGCACGCAGGTTCCCGGCCGACCGATCCGCGCCCTCCCAGAGTAGAGAGAGAGTCGAGACCATGGCCATCGCACCATCCCACGGCCGCATCGACCTGCCGGCGGGCGCGACGATGGTGCTGCTCTGCGCGATCTGGGGCCTGCAGCAGGTGGGGGTGAAGCTCGCAGTGGCCGACGGGCTGAGCCCGGCCTTGCAGGCGGGGCTGCGTTCGGCCGGGGCCGGAATGCTGCTGGTCGGCTGGGTCTGGCTGCGCGGCGGCCGTGCCGGTCTCGCGCGCCTCGTGGCACCGGATGGCACGCTGCCTCTGGGCCTGCTGATCGGGGCGCTGTTCGCCGCCGAATTTCTGCTGCTGTATCACGGGCTGGCACGGACCAGCGCCTCTCGCGGGGTGCTGTTCCTGTACACTGCGCCGTTCTTCGTGGCCCTGGGTGCGCATCGCTTCGTCCCCGGCGAGCGGCTGGGCGGGCGGCAGGTGCTGGGCCTGCTTTGTGCGTTCGGTGGGGTGATGCTGGCCCTGGGGGATGGTCTGCGCCGCGGCAGCGGAAGCAGCCTGGCCGGCGAGGCGATGGTGCTGGGCACCGCCGCGATCTGGGGCGGGCTGACCGTGCTGGTGAAGGCCAGTCCCCGATTGCAGGCGATCCCGCCAGCCAAGGTGCTGCTGTATCAGCTGGCCGGCTCGGCGCCGCTGCTGCTGGGCGCGGCCTGGGCGCTGGGCGAGGCCGGCGGCAGGATCGGCGCCATCGCCTGGATCTCGCTCGGCTATCAGACCGTGGTGGTCGCGTTTGCAAGCTATCTGGCCTGGTACTGGCTGATCTCGCGCTATCCGGCCGGGCGGTTGTCGGCGTTCTCGTTCCTCACCCCGATTTTCGGCATGGCGGCGGGCGTGGTGGTGCTGGGCGAGCCGGCCTCGGGCGGATTGCTGCTGGCGCTGATCTGCGTCGCGGCAGGGTTGGTGCTGGTGAACGGACCCGCCCGCGCGCCGGCGCCCCGGGCCAGGGTCCGAACGGCGTCGGGATAGGCGTGCGGCCCCCCCGCCGGGTGCCCAACCGCGGCTCTGGCCGCAGGGGCCGGTCCCGGTGCGGGAACAGGGCAAGGCCGGAAACCCTGGCGCCGGATCCGTTTTCGCTGAGAGCCACGCCACCAGGCGCCGCTTCTCCCCGGGCAGCGCCCCCGGACGTGTCCAGCCGCGATGCCGATGGGACGGCGGCCCGGCCGTCTCAGGGCACTGCCCTGGCCCGGTCCGGCCGCTTACCCGGCGGCCTGGGCCTGCGTGACGGAAAGACGCGGCGGGGTCTTGAGGGTCTGGAAGATCACGCAATAGCGCTCGGTGGTGTCGATCAGACGGCGCAGCTTTTCCGGCTCGGCGTCGGTATCGATGGCGAAGGTCACGGTGATGTCGGTCAGCCCGACCGGACTCGCGCGATCGATGCCGAGCGTGCCGCGCGCGTCCCAGTGGCCCTCGGCGATCACGCTGCCCCCGCGCAAGGTCACGCCCATGGCGGTCGCGACCGCGCGCAGCGTCACCCCGGCGCAGGCGACCAGCGCCTCCAGCAGCAGATCGGCCGAACAGGCCAGATCACCGCTGCCCCCGGCCGCCTGGTGCAGCCCGGCCACCGTCTGGTGGGGCGAGGACGCGATGGTGCAGGCGATCGCGTCCGGGTCGAGCGCCGCCTCGGCGCGGGCGGCGATCCGCGCCCGTTCCGGCTGGTCGCGATACAATTGCTTGAGCGGTGCCTGCAGGGCCCGCAATTCCTCGGCGTTCATCCTCGTCCTCCCCGCTCGCCAGAAGAACTGCCTGCCACGCGGGCCGGACCGGCGCAAGTAAACGCCGGAAGGCGGCCAGTCCGAGGGGCTCATCGCCCGATCCCACCGGGGCTTCAGGGCAATTCGGATAAAGCCCCTCGAGCCGAGGACCTGCGACGGCGTTGCCGGCAGAGGCGGGTCCGAGGCGCGCTGCGCCCCGGCCTGTTCCGATCGGCCGGCAGGACCGCGCCCGCGGCCTTCCCGCTCATCCCTTCGCGGCCACCGCCGGCTGGTCGCGATCGGCGCAGCGCGGCCGCGGATCGCCCGCTCGCAGACCGCTTCGATCAGCCGCGCGCGGCGGCGCGAGCGCGGGCGGCGGCACGGACATGGTCCACGCCCAGCCCGCAACAGCCGCCGATCACCCGTACCCCACCCTCGATCCAGCCCCGGCAGAACGCCTCGAACCGTTCGGGTGGCAGGACATCGACGAACCGCCAGTCCGGCATCTCGAAATACCCGGACTCCGGATAGGCCATCCGCGCTTGCGGACACTGCCGGGCGAGCACTGCCAGCGCCTCGGTGATCAGCCCGGCCTCGGTGTGCATCACCCCGGCCATATCGACGCCGGTGGAGGGGATCAGGGCGGCGATCGCCTCGAGCGGCAGGTCCTCGTGCTGCAGGAAGCTCACCACCGTGCCTGCGGCGCCACGGCGCGCGCTGGCGCCGAACCAGACCGGCAGGCCGGTTGCCAGCGCGGCATCGCGGGCCAGCCGCGCCCGCACCGGATGATACATCATCTCGAGCAGGATCAGCTCGCACCCGGCGGATTTCAGGGCCATCGCCAGGGCGCCGAAGGCCGCTGCCATTTCGTCTTCCGAGGGCAGGGCGGCCGGATCGGGCGCCGCGCTGCCGGGCGGAAGCGGCACCATGTGTGAGAGCGACCCCGCCACCACCGCATCGGAGCCGACCGCCGCCGCATCACGGGCCCGCAGCGCGGCCGCCACCGCCCGCTCGGCGATCTCCTCCGAGCGGTCCGCCAGGCCGGCCCCCTTCAGCATCAGCCGCGAGGCGGCGAAGGTGTTGGCCGTGATCACCTCCGCCCCGGCGGCCAGATAGTCGGCGTGGATCGCTTCCAGCAGCCGGTCGTGCCGAAGGGTCGCCGGCCCGCACCAGGCCGCCGGATCCATCACCGCACCGCGACGCTGCAGTTCGGTGCCGGTCGCGCCATCGAGAACGACGACCTCGCCCCCGTCCAGCCGCGCCTTCAGCCGCCGGTAGCGATCCATCGCCGGCCGATCAGTTCTTCGCCTTGTCCACCAGGCGGTTCTTGGCGATCCAGGGCATCATGCCGCGCAGCTTCTCGCCCACCTCCTCGATCGGGTGCGCCGCCATCTGCCGGCGCATCGCCTTGAAGCTGCTCTGGTTGACCTTGTTTTCCAGCATCCAGTCGCGCGCGAAGCGGCCGCCCTGGATATCCTCCAGCACCCGCTTCATCTCCGCCTTGGTCTCGGCGGTGACGATGCGCGGGCCGGTGACATATTCGCCGTACTCGGCGGTGTTGCTGACCGAGTAGTTCATGTTGGCGATGCCGCCTTCATAGATCAGATCGACGATCAGCTTCACCTCGTGCACGCATTCGAAATACGCCATCTCCGGCGCGTAGCCGGCTTCCACCAGCGTTTCGAACCCGGCCTTCATCAGCTCGACCAGGCCGCCGCACAGCACGGTCTGCTCGCCGAACAGGTCGGTCTCGCATTCCTCCTTGAAGCTGGTCTCGATGATCCCGGCGCGGCCGCCGCCGATGGCGCTCGCATAGGACAGGGCGATCTCCAGCGCGTTGCCGGACGGGTTCTGCGCCACCGCCACCAGGCAGGGCACGCCGCCGCCGCGCTGGTATTCGCTGCGCACGGTGTGGCCGGGGCCCTTGGGGGCGATCATGAACACGTCGATATCGGCGCGCGGCTCGATCAGGTTGAAATGCACGTTCAGCCCGTGCGCGAAGGCCAGCGCCGCGCCGGGCTTCATGTTGGCGTGCAGGTGGTCGCGGTACAGATCGCCCTGGCCCTCGTCGGGGGTGAGCACCATCACCACATCGGCCCATTTCGCCGCCTCGGCCGGGTCCATCACCTTCAGACCGGCGGCCTCGGCCTTGGCGATCGAGGTCGAGCCCGGGCGGAGGGCGACGGCGAGGTTGGCAAGGCCGCTGTCCTTGAGGTTGTTGGCATGGGCGTGACCCTGGCTGCCATAGCCGATGATCGCGACCTTGCGGCCCTTGATCAGGTTCACGTCGGCGTCGCGGTCGTAGTAGACGCGCATCGGTTGTACTCCTGGCTTCGGTTCAAGAAGGCTGGGCCAGGGCTCTGCCCTGGAC
>DAICZL010000214.1 GCA_027311165.1 bacterium | reverse complement strand
AGCCCGTCGCGCATATGCTGCGCACGGGTGGTTGCGGTCCACATGGTTCTGGTCATCCAACTCGGTCTCGACAACCTGTTGGAATCACACCCTACCGTGACCACCCAACCCCCATTCCGCTAGCGTTCAGAGACAGCCTCTCAGACTGCGGGATCCGATACCAGAATCCCATGAAGCGAGGCAAGACAATGCGCGTCTTTCTTGTTGTCATTTTCATGACAAATAGAGTTGATATCATGATCTGCACAAAGTGATTCTACTTCTGCGTGCATATTTCCCATTTTCATCTGCACTTCGAAGAAGTTCGCGGCCTTCCGACGCACTCTGCCAGTGTCTGCGGAGCTCGTTCCACCACCGCCGCAAGCTTGCGGCCATGGCCCGCCCGGCCGGATCGGCGTAGCCTGCGACCGGGGGTTGTGTGGATGTGGGCTTTCGTCGCGACGCTGCTTGTCCCGGTACTGTCTCAGGCGACGCTGCGGCGCCCGGCGCTTCCCTCGGCCACAGCGATCGGCGCATGGCTGTCGGCGACGCTGCTGCGATGGCATGCGGCAGAGACCGGAAGATTCGCACTCTGGCTTCCGGTGTTCATGGGGGCGGGGGCGCTCTGGTATTTCGCCCTGCGCTCCGAGCCCCCGCCCTGGGCCGGCGCCGCCGCCGCGCTGCCCTGTCTTGCCCTGCTCCTCTGGCTCGCCCGCCAGTCCGGCAGAGCCGCCGCCCACAGCGCCACCGCCGCGTTGCTGCGGGCGCTGGCACAGGCGGTTCTGGCGGCGGCGTTCTGCCTTTCGCTCGGCTTCACCGCCGGACAGGTCGCGACCCTCCGCGCCCCGCCGGTCGAGCCCTTGCCCCGGAACGGCGTCACCCTCAGCGGAACCGTGGCACAGGTGGAATTGCTGCCCGAGGGCAGCCGGGTGACCCTGCGGGATATCCGGCTGGGCGAGGCCGGCAGCGTGCTCGCCCGCCAGTTGCGGGTGCGGCTGCGCCCGGACGATCCGCTGGCGGCCGAGGTGGGCGAGCAGCTGCGCCTGCGGGCCCTGGTCCGCCCCCCGGCCCCGCCCGCCTATCCCGGCGGCTGGGATCTGCAGCGGGATGCCTTCTTCTCCGGCCTCGGCGGCTACGGCCATGCGCTGGGACGCGCCGAATTGCTGGACGATGCCGCGCCGGACGCTCCGCCCGGCAGGGCGGGAACCCTCTGGCACAGGATCTGGCGCCCCCTGGGGGCCTCGCTCTGGCAGGTGGTGCAATGGCTGCGCGGCGTCATCGCCCAGCGCATCACCGCCGTGCTGCCCGGGCCGGACGGGGCGATCGCGACGACGCTGCTCACCGGCATCACCTCGGCGATCCCGCTGGCCGACCGCGCCGCGTTCCGCGATTCCGGCCTGGCGCATCTGCTGGCGGTGGCCGGGCTGCATGTCGGCATCGTCATGGGCCTGGCACTCGTCACCACCCGGCAGCTGCTCGCCTGTTCCGAATACGCCTCGCTGCACTGGCCGGCCAAGCAGATCGCGGCGCTGGCCGCGCTGCTGGCCGGGTTCGGCTATCTGCTGCTCACCGTGGCGCATGTGCCGATCCAGCGCAGCTTCGCCATGGCCTGCCTGTTCACCCTGGCGCTTCTCGCCGGGCGGCGGCCGGCCTCGCTGCGCGGCCTCGCGCTGGCCGCCGCGGTGCTGATCCTGATCGCGCCCGACCAGGTGGCGGGGGTTTCCTTCCAGATGAGCTTCTCGGCCGTGCTGGCGCTGATCGTGGGCTACGATCTGCTGCGTGCCCGGCTGCGGCTTCTGCATGGCGAGGGGCAATGGCAGCGGCGGGTCAGCCTGCATGTGGTCGGCCTCGCGCTGACCAGCGCCCTGGCCGGCACCGCTTCGGCCCCGTTCGCGGCCTATCATTTCGGCCATGTCCAGCTCTATTTCGTGCTGTCCAACATGATCGCCGTGCCGCTCACGGCCTTCTGGGTGATGCCGGCGGGGCTGATCGCGCTCGGCCTGATGCCGTTCGGGATCGAGCGCCTGGCGCTGGTGCCGATGGGCTGGGGGGTGCAGGCGATCCTGTGGGTGGCCCGCAGCACCTCGGCCCTGCCGGCGGCCACGCTGCCGGTGCCGCATATCCCGGCCTGGGGGCTCGCACTGGTCGCGCTTGGCCTGGCCTGGGCGGGACTCTGGCGCAGCCGGCTGCGGCTGGCGGGGCTCGCGCTGCTGGCGGCGGGGCTGCTGTCACCGCTGCTGACCGCACCGCCCGATCTGCTGGTCTCGGCCGACGCCAGGCTGATCGGGCTGCGCACGGGCTCGGCGATGCTGGTGCAGAGCCTGTCCGGCAATGGGGGCTTCACCCGGGACGCCTGGCAGCAATACTGGGCGGCGGAGACGGTGCTGGCGCTGCCCAAAGGCGGCGCGGAAGGCGAGGCGGCAGGCGGCGCGGCGCGCTGCACCGCCACGTTCTGCACCCTGCAGGCCCGGCCGGGCGGGCCCAGGGCGCTGCTGCTGCGCGGGGCGGTGAAACCCGCGGACTGCGCGGCGGCCATCGTGGTGATCTCGGCCGAACCGGCGCGGGGACGCTGCGGCGATGCCGCACCGGTGGTCGATCGCTTCACGGTCTGGGCCCAGGGCGCGGTGGCGATCTGGCTCGATCCAAGGGGCGCGCGGATCCTGTCGGACCGGGAAGATCGTGGAGACCGCCCCTGGGTGCCGGCCGCGCCGGCTTCACGCGGCGGCA
>DAICZL010000209.1 GCA_027311165.1 bacterium | reverse complement strand
GAGACCGGCAGCCCCAGCCCGAGGCCGGCCTCCAGCGCCAGCCCGCCCGCGGCGCCCGCCACCAGCCCCACCAGCGGATAGGCCCAGACGGCGCGGGCAAAGCCGATCCCGGCCAGCGTGCCCGGCCACCAGCGCCTGGCCAGAACCGCCACCGGCAGCCGGGTCAGCAGCAGGAACGCCGCCAGCAGATCCGCCCCGGCCGGCCGGCCACAGAGGCGATGCGCGGACCCGGCAAGATCGGCCAGAGCCTGCGCCACGAGGCGCCGGACCCGCAGCAGTCTCTGCGGCCAGAAGGCGAGCGGTCCGGTCCGGTTCATCGCCGGTCAGCCCCGGTCATCCACGCCCGCCTCGGCGAAGCGGGCCATGCCCAGATGGCAGGCCAGCGCCCCGCGCAGCACCGGGATCGCCAGCGCCGCGCCGGAGCCCTCGCCCAGCCGCATCCCGAGATCGAGCACCGGCGCCTTCCCGAGTGCCGCCACCAGTGCCCGATGCCCGGCCTCGGCCGAGACATGCGCCACCAGCGCGTGGTCGAGCCCCCCCGCGGCCAGCCTCGCCAGCGGCGCGGCGGCGGCGGTGCAGACGAACCCGTCCAGCAGCACCGGCACACCGAGCCGCCGCGCCGCGATCGCCGCGCCGAGGATCGCCGCCAGTTCCCGCCCGCCCAGAGCGGCGGCGGCGCGCAGCGGATCGCCCAGCACCGCCGCATGCAGCGCGAGACCGGCATCCACCACCGCAGCCTTGCGCGCGATTCCGGCAGTATCGAGTCCGGTGCCGGCGCCGGCCCAGCGCGCCCCGCCGCCGCCGAACAGCGCCGCCGCCAGCGCCGCCGCGGCGGTGGTGTTGCCGATGCCCATCTCGCCCAGCGCCAGCAGATCGGTGCCCGGCACCACTGCCTGATAGCCCTCGGCCACGGCGGCGGCGAAGCCCGCCTCGTCCAGCGCCGGGCCGGTGGTGAAATCCCGCGTCGGCATCTCGAGCGCGAGCGGGATCACCCGCAGCCTCGCCCCGGCACTGGCCGCCAACTGGCAGATCGCCGCCCCGCCGGCGGCGAAATTCGCCACCATCTGGGCGGTGACGCTGGCCGGGTAGGGCGAGACGCCCTGCGCCACCACGCCGTGATTGCCGGCGAAGACGATCACCTGCACCCGGTCCAGGCGCGGCAGCGCCTGCCCCTGCCAGCGCGCCAGCCAGGCCGCGAAGTCCTCCAGCCGCCACAGGCTGCCCGGCGGCTTCAGCAGGCTCGCCTGGCGCGCCTGCGCCGCCGCCGCCGCGTCATCGGCCGGTGGAGGGAGATCGCGGCAGAGTTCTGCGATGTCGGCGAAGCTGGTCGGGCGGGTCATGGATCAGACGCTCCGGTCGGAGGTGGCGGGGATTACGTCAAGGCCGAGGGCTCCGCCCCCGGCGTGCCATCGGGGGAACCCGCCAGGCAGCGGCCCTCGATCGGCATCGGTCCGGGGGGTGATGCCTCAGCCTGGCGCGATGGCGTGGAAGAAGCTGCCGGAGACCCGGGCCCGCACGCCGCCGGCCGGCCCCAGACTGGTGCCGCCGGCGTCTGCCAGCAGCGCCAGGCTCGCATCCGTGCCGAGCTCGGCCAGGCTCGCATAGTGGAATTCATGGCCGCGCAGCGCCGTCCCGGCCGCCCCCAGCGCCGACTCGGCGAGCAGGACCGCCTGGCGATAGCCCAGATGCAGGCGCCTGGTGGCGAAGCTGCTCGCGTGGTCCAGCAGGCCCAGCATCGCGTGGCGCTGGCCGCCGGCATCCTCCATCCAGCGCCCCAGCACCATGTGCCCACCGCATTCGCCATGCACCTTCCCGGTCCGGGCGAACGCCGCCATCCCGGCGCGGAAGCGCGACGCCGCGGCCAGCGCCGCGCCATGCAGTTCCGGATAGCCGCCGGGCAGCCAGCAGGCGTCGCACGCCGCGGGCGGGGCCTCATCGGCGAGCGGGGAGAAGCCGACGATCTCCGCCCCCGCCGCCCGCCAGCCGGCAAGCAGGTGCGGATAGACGAAGCTGAAGGCGTCGTCACGGGCGAGCGCGATCCGCTGGCCGGGCGGGGGCAGCGCCGGCCCGGCACCGGCTTGCGGCACCAGGCCGGCGATCGGGGTCGCGGCGGCGAGGATCGCGTCGAGGTCGAAATGCCGCTCCGCCAGTTCGCCGAGATGGGTGAGCAGCGTGCCCAGCTCCGCCTGCTCCCTGGCCTGCACTAGGCCCAGATGGCGCTCGGGCAGTGCCACCGCGGCGCTGCGCGGCAGGCTGCCGAACAGGTGAAGGGGGAGGGCCGCGAGCGCGTCGGCAACCTGCGTGCGATGGCGGTCGCTGCCCACCCGGTTCAGCACCGCGCCGGCGATCCGCACCGCCGGATCATGGCCGATGAACCCTCGCGCCACCGCCGCGGCGGTCTGCGACTGGCCCGAGACGTCCAGCACCAGCAGCACCCCGAGACCGTGCCGGGCCGCCAGGTTGGCGGCGCTGCCCCGCCGCCCGGGCGCGCCCGCCACCCCGTCGAACAGGCCCATGGCGGATTCGATCAGCACGAGGTCGGCGGTCTCGGCGAGCCCGGCCAGGATCGCCCCGCTCAGCTCCGGCGTCATCGCCCAGCTGTCCAGATTGGGGCAGGCCACGCCGGTCGCGGCGGCGTGGAAACCCGGATCGATGTAGTCCGGCCCCGACTTGGCGGCGCGCACGGCGAGGCCGCGGCGGCGGAACGCGGCCAGCAGCGCGAGCGTCAGGGTGGTCTTGCCGGCGCCCGAACGCGCCGCCCCGATGATCAGCCCGGCAGCTGCCACGGCATGGCCTCCTGCTCCAGTTGCGGCAGCAGCGCGAGCAGCCGCGCCCTGGTCGCCACGATCGCGCCGATCACCACGATCGCCGGCGTCGCGAGCCCGGCGGCGGCGAGCGTCTCGCCCAGCGTGGCGAGGCTGCAGACCAGGATGCGCTGGGCCGGCGTGGTGGCGCTGCCGATCGCCGCCGCCGGGGTGTCGGGGGCGAGCCCGGCCGCCATCAGCTGGTCGGCGATGGCGACGATATGGGTCACCGCCATGTACAGCACCACCGGCTGGCCGAGCCGCGCCACCGAGGCCCAGTCGAGCGCGCCGGCCACCAGGCCATCGCGGGAGATTTCCGGCGCGTCGTGCCCGGTGGCCAGCACCAGCGCCTGGTTCACCCCCCGCAGCGTCGCCGGCATCAGCGCGACCGTCAGCGCGGCCAGGCCCGAGGTGATGCCGGGGATGACACGGAACGGGATGCCCTGCTCGGCCAGCGCCAGCACCTCCTCTCCGCCACGGCCGAAGATGTGCGGATCCCCGCCCTTCAGCCGCAGCACCCGCCGCCCGGCGCGGGCGAGGCGCACCAGCTCGGCGCTGATATCCGCCTGCTCCACCGAGGGCCGCCCGCCGCGCTTGCCGGCGAACACAAGCACTGTCTCCGGCTGGGCCAGATCGAGGATCGCAGGGGCCACCAGCGCGTCATGCACGATCACCTCGGCCTGGCGCAGCCCCGACAGGCAGGCGAGCGTCAGCAGCCCGACATCGCCCGGACCGGCACCGGCGAGCCAGACATGGCCGGGCGCGAGCCGCGGCGCGCGGGCCAGCAGGGCTTCGAGGGGTTCCGTCATCACGGTCTCCGATGTGCGGCCGGCAGGTCCCGGGCCGGGTTGGAGCGGAGTGCCCCGGGCGGGAGGAGAAGGCAAGACCGGAGGCCTCCGCCGCCGGTGTTCCAGCTGCCGTCCCTGCTGACGCCCCTGCCGCTGCCCCCGCCGATAACCCTGCCGATAACCCTGCCGATATCCCCGCCGATTTCCCTGCCGATTTCCCGGCCGATTTCCCGGCTGATTTCCCCTGGGCCATTCCCGCCGCCATCCCCGCCGCTTCTTGCCGCGAGGCGGCCGGGACCGGTTCCACCACCGCCCGTTGCCCCGGCCCGTGCCCGATCCGCAAGGCGGCGCAGCGTTTCCGGCGGAAGGGCGGACAGCCGCGCCCCGCGCCCTGACCTGCGCCCGAACTTCCCTCCGCCCGGCAGTCGAGTCCGCGGGCGCCGCCAGACTCATCCTGAAGGTGTTTCTCGGTTCGGTTGAGCGCCGTTTCTCCGTCCCGGCCTCAATCCATCTCGGCGCCGCGCGCAGCCTGGGTCAAGGCTGGCCGCAGGCCATCGCCGAAGGCGACGCGACGCGGCCTTGACGCGGGCGAGCACGACGCCAGCATGATCGAGCCCGGGTGCGTCCGCCCAGCGCCGAAGGTGGCCGCACTTCGTTGTTATCCTTTTGCCAGCCGGCCAGAACGGCGCGCGCCTGCCGCACCGGGCTGAATGGCGTGTTATTCAGGCCTTCGTCACGCAGCCTGCCGTCGAAGCGTTCCACAAACGCAATATGCTGCGGCCTGCCAGGCGTGATGTCGTGCCACTCGGCTTTGCGATCCCGTGACCACGCCGGCAGAGCGCTGCCGGTCGGCTCCGTGCCGCCGTCAAGGACCACGCTCAGCGGATGGCCGCGTCCGGCGGGGATCGCGTCCGGCTCGCGCGCGACACGTCAGCCCGACAGAGATGGATCCACAGCGACGTGTCCACCACCGGTCCCAGGCATTCGCGGCCAACATCATCCACCACGCAGAGCCCCCGGAACCGGCGCCGATCCGGCGGCCGCACTCCGGATCGGTCGCCCGGCGGAGGATGCAGCGATTTCCGGACCCGGCGCATGCGCCGCCGTCCGGGCGGAGGGCGCCGCCGCGCCGGCGTGCCGCGATTGGGCGTCTTGACGCGTCCGGTTCAGCCGGTGTGGCGGAACAGCCGCCCGCCCAGGCGGAGCCAGGCGACCGATCCGTGCGGATCGCGGAGGAAGTTCGCCCGCAGGCCGTTATCCTGGTCGATGACGTAATCGGGCTTGTAGAACGGGAGGATGACGGGCGGCTCGCCGCTGCCGATCTTCTCCATGGACAAGGCGCCGTCTTTCGCCCGCAGCTGCAGTCCCAGCGTCACCGGCGGGCCGGTGAAGCCGATCTGCTCCGCGGTGTAGGTGCCTTCATAGGGCGCGAGCTCGCTCGCGCCGAGCGACTGGGGAACCGCCGGCAGGTTGCGCACCCCGGCGAAGCGGCGGAGCGCCCAGTCCTCGATGAACAGCCGGGCGAGGAGCTTCGGTCCGCCTTCCGAATTGGTCAGCAGCGTGATGCCGAAGCGCCGTTCCGGCACCATCATGAAGCCCGAGTGATAGCCCGGCAGATCACCGCCGTGCTGGATGACCGTGATCCCCTCGGCGGTGGGCCGCAGCATCCACGAGACGCCCCAGCCCCGGAGCTCGACGAACAGGGTGCCGCCCGGTCCGGGATGGGACCACATCTCTCGCAGCGCGGCGGCGCTCAGCACCTGGCGGCCATCGGCGGCCCGCCCATGGCTGAGCAGGAAGCGCAGATAGGCGAGCTGGTCCCGCGCGGTGGAAATGACGCCGCCGAACGGATTGTTGCTGCGCGGCAGGTAGAAATAGTCGGGCACGAGAACCGGCTTGCCGTCGACGACGTCGTGCGGCATCGCGATGTTGCCGCCGCCGGGCAGTGACTGCGAGAACAGGCTGCGCGAGAGGCCGAGCGGGTCGATCAGGAGATCCCGGACCGAGGATTCGAAGGTCGCCCCGGTGACCGTTTCGATCACCCGTCCGGCGACGGAGATGGCCGCGTTGTTATAGGCGTAGATCGTCCCGACCGGCGTGAGCTGCGGCAGCTTGCGAACGTCATCGACGTAGCGCGCGAGCGCGCCGGCGTCCGACCCGGTATCGTGGTAGTCGTAGCCCAGCCACCCGGCGGAGTGGTTGAGCACCCTGCGGACAGTGACATCCTGGGCGCCGGGCGGCGCGATGAAATCCGTGACGTAGTCATCGACCCGACGATCGAGCCTGAGCCGGCCGTCCTCGACGAGGCGCATGGCCGAGGCGCCGGTGAAGGTCTTGCTGGTGGAGGCGATGCGGAACCGGGTGTCCGCATCGACGGGCGTGCCGGCCTGAACGCTGGTGTCCCCGTAGCCGCGCAGGTATTCGCGCCCCCGGTAGAACACGCCGACCGCCGCGCCGGGGATCGCGAATTCCTGCATGCCGGCGATGATCCGGGCGTCGAGATCGGCGAACAGGCGATCGGCGTCCTCAACTGCGGGCTCATCGGCGGCGCGCGCGAGGAACGGCGCCGCCAGGGCTCCGCCCGCCACCGTCCCTGCCAGCATCGCACGCCGGGTCATCTTCACGAGCCGCATCTTCTTCGTCCTTACCTCGATCTTATCCCGGTTCGGATCGCCCGTAGCAAAGGGCCGGGCGGGCGTCCAGGCGGGAGGATGGCGCGCGCCGGTTCGTCGCGGCGTCGTGACTGCCGGGGGAT
>DAICZL010000201.1 GCA_027311165.1 bacterium | reverse complement strand
GGCCGCCTGGGGGGGAAGCCAGGCGGTGCCGCCGGGTTTCCCCACCTTGTCGTCCGCCCGGGATCAGAATGGCCAGAACAGCGGCACGACGAAGGTTGCCACGACGAAAAAAAGCAGCAGCAGCGGCAGGCCAAGCTTCCAGTAATCGCCGAATTCGTAGCCGCCCGGGCCCATCACCATCAGGTTGACCGGTGTCGCGACCGGGGTGAGGAAGGCCGCCGCCGAGGCCACCGTGACGCTCATCAGCACCGGAGCCGCCGAAATGCCGATCCCCTTGGCGGCGGCAACGGCGATCGGGATGATGATCAGGGCGGTTGCGGTGTTGCTGATCAGCTGGCCCAGGATCGCGGTCAGCACGAACAAGCCGGCCAGCAGCGCATAGGGACTGCGATCGCCGACCAGGCTCACCAGCCCCTCGGCCAGCAGGTTTGCCGCACCGCTCTTGGACATCGCGGTGGAAAGCGGGATCATCGCACCCACCAGGATCACCGTGGTCCAGTTGATCGAGCGATAGGCCTGGTCCACCGTGACCACGCGCAGCAGCACCATCGCGAAGGCGGCAACCAGCCCGGCGATGGCAGAGGGCACGGTATTGGTCGCCAGCAGCGCCACCATGCCCGCCAGCACGAAGAGGGCGGACTTCGCCCCCACCCCCATCGGCACCGCCTGGCGGCGGACGAGTTCCGGAGAATCGACCACCAGCACGTCGGGATCGGCGAGATTGCGATCGAGCGCTTCCCATGTGCCCTGCACCAGCAGCGTGTCCCCGGCGGCCAGCACCGTGGCTTCGACCCCTGTGTCCTCGCCCCGTCGCTGGATCGCGAGGATCACCAGATCCCCGCTCGGTGTGATCATGCCGGGAAACACCGACTGGCCGACGAGGCCGGACCGGGGCGGAATGATGATCTCGGCCAGGCCGGAATTGCGGTTGAACAGCGTCTTGGTGACATCCTCCGGCGCATCCTGGGTGCGGAAGGCAAGCAGTTGGTCGGCGGCGAGCGCGCCCGCCGCCTGGGCATCGCCACGGACGATCAGCAGATCGCCCTCGGCCAGCAGCGGACGGCGCAGCCGGCCGCTGCCGTCGCCGGCCTGGATGGCGACGAGCGTCAGGCTGGCGTATCGGCCGAGATCGAGCCCGGTGGCCGGCATGCCCACATAAGGCGAGTTCGCGCGGATGCGGAGCTGGAACAGCCCATCATCGAGCCGGTATTGCTCGACCAGGGTCAGGTCATGTTTGCTGAGATCGGCGGGCAGGGTCCGGCCGCTGCGCTCGGGCAGCAGGCGCTGGCCGAACATGACCACGATGGCGATCGTGCCGATGATCAGCGGGATGCCGGCGATGGCGAAGGAGAAATAGCCGAACGGTCCGAGCCCCGCCTCGGTCGCGGCTTCGTAGACGAGCACGTTGACCGGCGTGCCGGTGAGCGCCAGCAGCGATCCGGCATGGGAGGCGAACACCAGCGGCATCAGCAACTGCGAGGGCGAGCGCTTGAGCCGCACCGCCATCACGACCACCACCGGCAGCAGCGCCGCGACCGCGCCGTTGACGCTGATCAGCGCCGTCAGCACCGCCACCAGCGTCATCATCAGAACGAGCAGCCGCCCCCGGCTCTGGCCGGCGCGGGCGATCAGTTCCTGGCCGGCCCAGGCGGTGACGCCGCTGGCATCGAGACCGGCACTGACCACGAACAGCGACGCGATGAAGATCACCGCCGGATCGCCCAGCCCGCCGATCGATTCCGTCGGCGTCGTCACGCCGGTGAAATACAGCGCGAGCGCCGTACCGAGCGCGACCAGCACAACCGGAATGGCGTCGGTGATGAACAGGACCACCACCGCGGCGATGATCAGGAAGGTCAGGGTGATGTGGCTCATCGTGACGTATCCGCCGGCAGCGCCGCCGGCTGCTCCCGGCGGTCCGGTAGGCGTGATGGCATGTTCGTGCTCCTGCGGATGATCAGATGCCCAAAGGCAGGCCGGCCAGATACCACAGAACCAGCAGCGCAACCCAGACCACATACAGGATCGCCGTGTAGGGCAGCATCATCGCCACCACCGTGCCGACGCCGGCGTCCTTCTGGTATTTCTGAGCAAAGATCACGATCAGGCCAAAATAGGCCATCAGCGGGGTCAGCACGTTGCCCGGTGAATCACCGACCCGGTAGGCGGCGAGTGCCATCGCCGGGGCGATGTTCAGCTTCAGGA
The DNA here is from genome assembly GCA_027311165.1 of bacterium. Lineage (GTDB taxonomy): Bacteria > Pseudomonadota > Alphaproteobacteria > Acetobacterales > Acetobacteraceae > DAICZL01. Next base: position 1,425 of record DAICZL010000201.1, on the reverse strand, counting down.
ACAGCGGCACGAAGATCGGCGCCAGGATGGCCCATTTGGCGATCGCGGCGGGGATGATCAGATTGACCGCGGCGGTGAGCAGCACGAAGACGATCAGCAGCGGCAGGGAGCCCATGTTCGCCCGTTCGATCAGATCGGCGAGATCGACCGCAGCGATGGTCGCCAGATTGCTGTAGTTGAAATGGGCAAGGAACTGGCTGATCACCAGGAACAGGAACAAAAGCCCGCCGAGCCCCGAGAAGGTCTTGGTGATCGCCGCGATCGCCTGGGTCAGCGTGGTGATGGTTCCCGCGCCTCGGCCATAGGCAAAGCCGGTGACCATGAACAGCAGCATGATCAGCACGATCAGGCTGTTCATGAACGGCGAATTACCGATCAGCGCGCCGGTCTCGGGATTACGCAGCGGCGCGCCCTGGGGCAGGGTCAGCAGCGCGATCACGATGCCGACGCCGATCATCCCGAACAGCGCCGCGCGCAGGCCGCGCGCCTCGTCCGTCGAGGTTGACTCGGTCTCGGCCGGCTGTTCCACGTGATACGCCCCGAGCCGCGGCTCGATGATCCGCTCGGTCACCACGGTGCAGACGACGCACATCAGCACGGTCGAGACGATCGAGAAATACAGGTTCGCGGTCAGGTAGATCGAATAGCCGGGATTGAGCAGGTGGATCGCATCGTTGGTGATCTCGGTCAGCACGCCATCGACCGGGGTGATGATCAGGTTGACCCCGAACACCGCCGCGACACCTGCGAAGGCCGCCGCCAGGCCGGCGATGGGATGGCGCCCCAGGGTGAGGAAGGCCGACGCGCCAAGCGGGATCAGCACCAGATAGCCGGCATCGGAGGCGACGCTCGACAGTGCCCCCATCGCGACGATGATGAAGGTGATCGCCCGACGCGGCGCGACGATGACGATCTTGCGGATCAGCGCCTTGATCAGTCCGGCCTCCTCGGCAAGCCCTACGCCCACCATGGCGACCAGGATCACCCCCACCGGCGTGAAGCCCAGGAAATTGCCGACCACCGAGGTGATCATGAAGCGGATGCCGGCGGCGCTCAGCAGGCTGTTGACCGTCGCGGTCGCATCGTGGCCGAGATGGGTCACCGGATCGATCACCTGATAGGTGACGCTGGTGCCCAGCAGATTGAAGAGCCATGACAGCACGATCACGATCGCCGACATCATCAGGAAGATGATGGCGGGATGGGGCACCTTGTTGCCGACCACCTCGACCCCGTCGAGCAGCCGTTGCAGAAACGTCTTTCCGGCCACGCTGCTACCGCTCATTGTTCTTCCCTTCGGCGCCATCCGCCATCAGCCTGTTGGTATGAGGCAGGGCGGGCCCGCTCGCGGTCTGCCACCCCGTCATCGCAATGCGGCGGGGCTGTCAGCTTGCCGCCGGAGCATCCTCGGATCCGCGCCCTCGG
>DAICZL010000194.1 GCA_027311165.1 bacterium | reverse complement strand
GAGACGCCCGACTGCACCGCCGCCGGGCCCGATGTCTGGAGCGCCTATGCCCTGATCGCCGGGGTGGACCCGGACGCGCTGGAGGGCACGCAGTTCCTCATCGACCCCGATGGCTGGCTGCGCCAGAGGGTGCGGCCGGCGGACGCCGTGTCCTGGGCCCGCTCCGGCGGCCTTGCCGCCGCCATGGTCTTCGCCGACGCGCACAGGCTCGCGCCCCGGCCGCCGGATCACCGTCATTGACCAAGCCGCCGCGAACAGACCACCCCCAACGGGGCGCCGCCAACGGGCCACGCCCAACGGGGCGCCCCCAGCAGGCCGCCCCCGGCAGGCTGCCCATGAGGCCAGAATGGCGATGATCACGCCGGCCCGACCGCTCCTCGACCCGCACCCCCCAATCGCCGGAGACCGACAGATGCCGCAAAATCGCTCTCGCCGCCGCCTGTTCGCCGATGCCGGCTGCCTGGCAAGCGGGCTTGCGGCCTCGGCCCTCCTCCCTGCCCTGCCGCGCGCCGCCCGCGCCGGGTCCGCCGCGCAGCTGATCGTGCAGACCCGCGCGCTGGAGGTGAACGGCAGGGCCGCGACCGTGCTCGGCGTGGCGCAGCCAGACGGCACGGCCGGGCTGACGCTGGAGCCCGGCCAGCGCTTCGCGGTCTCGCTCGCCAACCGGCTGGACCAGGACACCATCATCCACTGGCACGGCCAGACCCCGCCCAACGACCAGGACGGCGTGGCGATCCTGGACGTGGAAAAGCTGATCGGCCCCGGCGCCAGCGCCAGCTATGATTTCGCGCCACGGCCGGGCACCCACTGGATGCATTCGCATCAGGGCCTGCAGGAGATGCAACTGCTCGCCGCGCCGCTGATCGTGCGCTCGGCGGAAGACCGCACCCGCGACGCCCAGGAAGTGGTGATGATCCTGCACGACTTCACCTTCCGCTCACCGCGGGAAGTCCTGGCCGGGCTCGCCGCCGCGCCGGGAATGACCATGCCGGGGATGGGCATGGCCGAGACAGCGATGAAACCGATGCAAGGCGCGGCCGCGCCCGGCCCCGACCTGAACGATGTCGCCTTCGACGCCTTCCTGGCCAACGAGCGCACTCTGGCCGATCCGCAGGTGGTGCGCACCGAGCGCGGCGGATCGGTGCATCTGCGGATCATCAACGCCGCCGCCGCGACCGCGTTCTGGATCGATCTTGGCGCGGCGATCGGCACGCTGATCGCGGTGGATGGCAGCCCGGTCCGACCGGTGCCGCATCAGCGCCTGCTGCCGCTGGCCGAGGCGCAGCGGCTGGACATCCTGCTGAGGGTCCCCCCCGGCGCCGCGGTCCCGGTGCTGGCCCAGCGGCAGGGCGACCGCGCCCGCACCGGCCTGGTGCTGGCCGCCCCGGGCGCAGCCGTCGCCCGGGTCGCGGCGCAGGCGCGCGAGGCCGCCGCCCCGGTGCTGGCCACGCTGGAACGCAGCCTGACCGCGGCGCAGGGGCTGCGGCCCCGCCCGGTGGACCGGCGCTACCGGGTGGAACTGTCGGGGTCGATGCATCCCTATGCCTGGCGGATCAATGGCCGCGCCTTCGCCGACCGCGTCCCGCTGCAGGTCGCCAAGGGCGAGCGGGTGCGGTTCGACCTGGTGAACATGACCCCGATGGCCCATCCGATGCACCTTCACGGCCATGTCTTTCAGGTGATCGCGATCGGCAATCAGCCGATGCAGGGGGCGATCCGCGACACCGTGCAGGTGCCGCCGCGCTCCACCCTCAGCATCGCCTTCGATGCCGACAATCCGGGGCGATGGCTGTTTCATTGCCACAACCTGCTGCATATGGAGACCGGCATGATGACCGAGGTCGCTTATGTCTGACCCCGGCGACCCGGCACCGGTTTTCACCAATACCGGCCGGGCGATATCACCGGTTTTTTCAGAAACCCACCGCGAAAGCGACAGTCCAGCCCGGACAGTCACCTTCAGCCAACGGGGCGTTCGACGGCCGCGCGGGGCTTGCACCGGAACAATGCTGGGTGAGAACTGGCTCCCGGAGTAGGACTCGAACCTACGACCTAGCGGTTAACAGCCGCGTGCTCTACCAACTGAGCTATCCGGGAACGAAGCGGTGGTCCGTATAGCGAAGCCGGGCGGGCAACGCAATCGGGGGCGATTTCACCATTGCGGGCGAAGGGAAAGCGGGGCCTGCCAGGATTGTCCCGCAGCCCGAGCAAGCCCATTCCGCCATGGTGCGCCCGATGGCAGGACCCGGTCCGGGACTGTCAGTGGGGCGTTCCGGCGGCCGGGAGCGTTCACGGCCGGCTTCCCCATCCTGCTCCTCCCGGGGCCGGCTCGCTGCCAGCCCGTTGATTTCGCGGGTTGCCGCCATGGCATCCCGGCCCGCGTTGCGGGCCGCCGCGGTCGCTGCTACATCCCTGCCGTTCGGAGCGTAGCGCAGCCTGGTAGCGCATCAGTCTGGGGGACTGGGGGTCGTGGGTTCAAATCCCGCCGCTCCGACCAATCATCCGCACGCAGCCTGACATTTCGCCACCCGCTGCGTCCGCCGGGCCGGGCGGGGCAATATCGCGCTCAGCCGCGCGGGGCCGCGGCGCGGCCCAGCCGGTCGCGGATCGCAAGGCCCAGCCCGCGTTCGGGCACCGCCATCGCGGCGATGCCGCGCAGCCCGCGCCGCCGGCCCTCTGCATCCAGCCAGCGCAACCCCGCGAACAGCCGCCCGGCCGCCTCGGCCAGATCGCCCCCGGCGCTCAGCTGGAACACCAGCCCTGCACCCGCCAGCGGCGGACCAAAGGCCAGGAGGGCTTCATCCGCCGCCACCAGGGTCGCATCCTGGCGCACCGGCAGCACCGGAGCGTAGTGCGACGCGAGCTGCCCCGGCCCGCGCGGCGCACCGGCAGGATCGGACCCGATCGCGAGTTTCCCGATCACCGCCTCGATCGCCTCGCGCGGGATGCCGCCCGGGCGCAGCAGCCGCGGCTGCACCCCGGCCAGATCGAGCACGGTGGATTCGAGCCCGACCGCGCAGGGCCCGCAATCGAGCACCGCGGCGATGGCGCCGCCGAGTTCCTCGATGACATGCGCCGCCGTCGTGGGGCTGACCGCGCCGGAACGGTTGGCCGAGGGGGCGGCGACCGGCCGCGCGGCGGCGGCGAGCAGCGCGCGGGCCGCCGGGCTCGCCGGCACCCGCACGGCCAATGTGTCGAGCCCCGCGCCGGCCAGCGCCGCGACCGGGCAGTCCGGCCGGCGCGGCAATACCAGGCTGAGCGGGCCGGGCCAGAATGCGTGGGCCAGCGCCCTGGCGGCGTCGCCGGCCTGCACATCGGCGAAGGCCGCAGCGGCCTCCGGGTAGTGGCAGATCAGCGGGTTGAAGCGCGGCCGCTGCTTGGCGGCGAACACGGCGGCAACGGCAGTGGCATCGGTCGCATCCGCGCCCAGGCCATAGACCGTCTCGGTGCCGAAACCCACCAGCGCGCCCTGGCGCAGCAGGGCTGCGGCGCGGGCGATGCCGGCCGGGTCGGGGGCCAGCAATTCGGTGATCATGGGGTCAGTTCGTGACCATCAGGCCAGGGCCTGGTCCGCGATGCCTGCCGCTGCAGGGTCTCCCCGAGGCGCGCCGGCGTCCACAGCCGCGGGTCCCTCCCGGACTTTCCCGGGGGGCAGATGGGAGGCAGCGCCCGCTGGCCCCGCCTGCCCCTATTCCTGCCGGCCGAAGCAGACGAAATGCGGATTGGCCCAGTCCTCTTTGCCGTAGGTCAGCACCGCTCCATCCAGTGTCCGCACCGAGCCGCCGGCCGCCTCCAGCACCGCCTGGGCCGCCGCGGTGTCCCATTCCATGGTCCGCCCCAGCCGCGGATACAGATCGGCGGCGCCCTCGGCGATCCTGCACAGCTTCAGCGAGGAGCCGATATTGCTGATCGTCGCGACCTTGCGACCCTCCAGGAAGGCGGCGAGCCTGGTGTCGGAGGCGTGCGAGCGGCTGGCCATCACCACCAGCCCCTCGGTCGGGGGGGTCCGCGCGGTGATCGCCTGTTCGCCGGCGGTGGTGCGCTTCCACGCGACACCGAGCCTGCTCAAGAGCTGCTCCATGGCCGTGTCGTCGGGCACGAGAAGATCCTCCCCCGAGATCGCCACCGGAAAGTGGCGGTTGCCGACGTCGAACGCGGCGCGGATCGCCTCGTTCCGGTCCTTGGGCGTGATCGCCAGTACGGGCTCGGGCTTGCCCTCGACCTCCAGATACCACTCGGCCTCGACCGCGACCACGTCGCCGGGCCGGAGCAGGG
>DAICZL010000193.1 GCA_027311165.1 bacterium | reverse complement strand
GGGCGTGGCCGCGGTCCTCGCCGCCGCCGACGTGCCCGGGGTGAACGATGTCGGGCCGGCCTTCCCCGGCGATCCGATCTTCGCCGACGGGGTGGTGGAATATCACGGCCAGTCGGTGTTCGCGGTGGCGGCCGAGACGATCGACCTGGCGCGGCAGGCCGCCGCGCGGGCGGTGATCGAGTACGAGCCCTTGCCGGCGGTGCTGGGCATCGATGCCGCGCTGGAGCGGCAGTTCTTCGTCCTGCCGAGCCAGGTGATGCGCCGTGGCGATGCCGCCGCCGCGCTCGCCGCGGCGCCGCACCGGCTGGCGGGGCGGCTGAGGATCGGCGGGCAGGATCATTTCTACCTCGAAGGCCAGATCGCCCTGGCGGTGCCGGGCGAGGCCGACGAGATGGTGGTGTACAGCTCCACCCAGCATCCGACCGAGGTGCAGCATCTGGTCGCCCGCGCGCTGCGCGTGGCCGAGCACGCCGTGGTCTGCGAGACCCGGCGCATGGGCGGCGGTTTCGGGGGCAAGGAGAGCCAGGCCTCGCTGATCGCCGCCATCGCCGCGCTGCTGGCGGCGAAGACCCGCCGGCCGGTGAAGCTGCGGCTCGATCGCGACGACGACATGGTGCTGACCGGCAAGCGCCATGATTTCCGCATCGACTACGACGTGGGCTTCGACGCGACCGGGCGCATCCAGGGCATCGATTTCGTGCTGGCCGGGGGCTGCGGCTATTCGCCCGACCTGTCGGCGGCGATCAACGACCGGGCGATGTTTCACTCCGACAACGCCTATTATCTCGATAACGTCACCATCACCTCGCATCGCTGCAAGACCCACACCGTGTCCAACACCGCCTTTCGCGGCTTCGGCGGGCCGCAGGGGATGATGGGCATCGAATGCGTGATGGACGAGATCGCCCGCCATCTGGGGCGCGACCCGCTTTCAGTGCGCAAGCGCAATTTCTACGGCAAGACCACCCGCAACATCACGCCGTACCACATGGTGGTCGAGGACAACATCATCCCCGAGCTGGTGGCGACGCTCGAAGCCAGCTCGGATTATGCCGGGCGGCGACGGGCGATCACGGCGTTCAACGAGGCCAGCCCCTGGCTGAAGCGCGGGCTGGCGCTGACCCCGGTGAAATTCGGCATCTCCTTCACCCTGATGCACATGAACCAGGCCGGCGCGCTGGTGCATGTCTATACCGACGGCAGCGTGCTGCTGAACCATGGCGGCACCGAGATGGGCCAGGGGCTCTACATCAAGGTCGCGCAGGTGGTGGCGCAGGAATTCGGCATTCCGCTCGACCGCGTACGGGTATCGGCCACCACCACGGCCAAGGTGGCGAACACCTCGCCCACCGCCGCCTCCTCGGGCAGCGACCTCAACGGCAAGGCGGCGCAGGCGGCGGCGCGCACGATCCGCGCGCGGATCGCCCGGGTGGCGGCGGAGGCGTTCGGCGTGCCCGCCGCCGCCATCACCTTCGCCGAGGGCGAGGTGCGCGGCGGCGGCCAGGCGATGGGCTTCGCCGAGGCGGCCAGGCGCACCCATCGCGCCCGCGTGCAGCTTTCCGCCGCCGGCTATTACCGCACGCCGAAGATCCATTACGACCAATCGCGCCACCAGGGACGGCCGTTCTATTATTTCGCCTATGGCGCGGCGGTGTCGGAGGTGGAGGTGGATACGCTGACCGGCGAATACGCGCTGCGGCGGGTCGACATCCTGCATGATTGCGGCACCTCGCTGAACCCCGCGATCGATCTCGGCCAGATCGAGGGCGGCTTCGTGCAGGGCATGGGCTGGCTCACCACCGAGGAACTCTGGTGGGACGCCGAAGGCCGGCTGCGCACCCACGCACCCTCCACCTACAAGATCCCGGCCTGCGGGGACGTGCCGGCGGATTTCCGCGTCGCCATCTACGATCGCGGCCGCAACCGCGAGGCCAGCATCTACCGCTCGAAGGCGGTCGGCGAGCCGCCGCTGATGCTGGGCATCTCGGTGTTCCACGCCCTGCGCGACGCGGTCGCCGCCGCCGGCGGCCATCGCGCCGCCCCGCGCCTCGATGCGCCGGCCACACCCGAACGGGTGCTGCTGGCGATCGAGGAACTGCGTGCCCGCGCAGCTCCTCATCCCCTGCCCGCGCCGGCCATGGCACCTGCGAAGGCGGCCGAGTGATGCCGGCCTGGCTCGACGCCCTGGCCGCCTGCGACCGCGCGGGGCAGCCGGCGGTGCTGGTCACGCTGCTGTCGGCGCGGGGGTCCACCCCGCGGGAGGCCGGCTGCAAGATGCTGGTGGTGGCGGACGCGCAGTACGGCACGATCGGCGGCGGCACTCTGGAATATCGCTGCACCGGGATCGCGCGCGCCATGCTGGAAGGCACGGCGGGGCCAAGGGTGCAGGACTTCCCGCTCGGCCCGGCGCTCGGCCAGTGCTGCGGCGGCGCCGCCTCGGTGCTGTTCGAGCCGCTCCGCCCGCCGGACTGGCACATCGCGATCTTCGGCGCCGGCCATGTCGGCACCGCTCTGGTGCGGCTGCTGGCCTACCTGCCCTGCCGCGTGGCCTGGCGCGACAGCCGCCCCGGCGCGCTGCCCGCGGACCCGCCGGCCAATGTCGTGGCGCGGCCTCTGGCCGATCCGGCCCAGGCGGTCATGGAGCTCGCGCCAGGCAGCGCGGTGCTGGTGATGACGCATGACCACGCGCTGGATTTCGAGCTGGTGGCGGCAGCCCTCGCGCGCCCGGATTTCCCGTTCGTCGGCCTGATCGGCTCGGCCACCAAGCGTGCCCGGTTTCTCCGCCGCCTCGCCGCGTCCGGCCTGCCGGCGGGGTCGATCGCGCGGCTCGTCTGCCCGATCGGCCTGCACGGTGTCGGCGGCAAGCTGCCGGCCGAAATCGCGCTGTCGGTCGCCGCCCAGCTGCTGCAGGCGCGCGGCCAGGCGCAGCCCCCCATTGCGGCCCAGGGTGCGGCCCAGGGTGCAGCACAGGAGCCAGCCATGCCCCCCACCGCCGCCTGCGCCGGCTGCACGGTGCCGGGCCGATGACCGCCGAGGACTGCATGCGCCGGGCCATCGCGCTGTCCTTCGAGACCATGAACGCCGCCGGCGGCGGCCCGTTCGGCGCGGTGATCGCGCAGGACGGGAAGATCATCGCCGAGGGCAGCAACCTGGTGACCTCCACCAACGATCCCACCGCCCATGCGGAAGTGGTGGCGATCCGCCGCGCCTGCGCCTCGCTCGGGCGGTTCGATCTGCGCGGGGCGGAGATCTTCACCAGCTGCGAGCCCTGCCCGATGTGCCTGGCCGCGATCTACTGGGCGCGGCTCGATCGCATCCATTTCGCCAATGACCGGGCAGATGCGGCAGCGATCGGCTTCGACGACGATTTCCTCTATCGCGAGATCCCCCTGCCGCTCGCCGCCCGCAGCATCCCCACCCTGCGCCTGCTGGCAGCCGAGGCCCGCGCCGCCTTCACCGCCTGGGACGCGAAGCCCGACAAGATCCGCTACTGACCGGAAGGCCGGGAATGACCACGGCCCCGCTCTGGCTCAAGGACCCGCTCGGTATCCTGGCGGACGACGCGGCGGGCGGCGTGGTCATCGCCGGTGGTGCCGTCATCGAGACGGTGCCACGCGGCGGACAACCCGCCAGCCGCGATGCCGCGGTGTTCGATGCCAGCCGGCATGTCGTGCTGCCCGGGCTGATCAACACCCATCATCATTTCTGCCAGACCCTGACCCGCGCCATGCCCGGGGCGCTCGACCGGGAATTATTCCACTGGCTGACCGCGCTCTACCCGGTCTGGGCGCGGCTGACCCCGGAGGCGATGGATGCCGCCGCCACTTTGGCGCTGGCCGAATTGCTGCTGTCGGGCTGCACCACCACCACCGATCATCACTACGTGTTTCCCGCCGGGCTGGAACAGGCGATCGACATCGAGATCGCCGCGGCGCAGCGCCTGGGCATCCGCATCCTCGCCACGCGCGGCTCGATGAACCGCTCCCGCCGCGACGGCGGATTGCCGCCCGACGAGGTGGTGCAGGATCTCGACACGATCCTGGCCGACAGCGAGCGGCTGATCGGCCGCTACCACGACCCCGCGCCGGGCGCGATGGTGCAGATCGCGCTCGCCCCCTGCGCGGCGATCTCGGTCACCGACGCATTGCTACGCCAGTCCGCCGCCCTGGCGGCGCGCACGGGGGTGCGGCTGCACACCCATCTGGGCGAGACCGAGGACGAGATCCGCTATTGCGAGCGCGTGCATGGCCGCCGCCCGCTCGACCATCTGGAGGAGTGTGGCTGGCTCGGCCCCGGCACCTGGCTGGCGCACGGGGTGCATTTCCAGCCCGCCGAGATGGCGCGGCTCGCCCGGGCCGGCGTGGCCGTGACGCATTGCCCGTGCAGCAACCAGGTGCTGGGCTCCGGCCATTGCCGGGTATGCGAGCTCGAGGCCGCCGGCGTCGCCGTCGGGCTGGGCGTGGACGGCTCGGCGTCCAACGATTCCTCGAACCTGATGCAGGAGGTGCGCGCGGCCTTCCTGGCGCAGCGCGGCCGCTACGGGGTGAGCAGAGTGAGCCATCTGGATGCGCTGCGCTGGGCGAGCCAGGGCTCGGCCGCCTGTATCGGCCGGCCGGAGCTGGGCCGGATCGCGGTGGGCGCCCAGGCTGACCTGGCGCTGTTCCGGCTGGACGAGCTGCGCTTCTCCGGCGCCGGGGATCCGGTCGCGGCGCTGGTGCTGTGCGGGGCGCACCGGGCGGACCGGGTGATGGTGCAGGGGCGCTGGGTGGTCGAGGACGGGGCGATCGCCGGGCTCGATCTCGCCGCGCTGATGCACCGGCACGGCCAGGCGGCGGCGGCGCTGCGATAGCGCAATAGCGCATCAGTTCGACTTCAACCGCGATAAAATTGCGCGACAGAACAAAGAGCTGGAGCGCGATCGGACCGCTGATCCGATTGAAACCGGTTCCGCTCGCGCTCCAGCGAATGCGGGTCCAGGGACCTCAGCTCCCTGGCGGGTTTCCCCGATGGGAGACGGGGGGCAGAGCCCTCTGGCCTTCCTCATGCCGCATTGACGCCCGGCCGGAAGCTGCCGCATGGTCCGCCGGTGCCCCCCGAACCGGACTGAAACGATGCTGCGCGGCGTCCTGACCGTCGGCGGCTGGACCATGGCGAGCCGTCTGCTGGGCTTTGCCCGCGATATCCTGATCGCGGCGATGCTGGGAGCCGGCCCGGTCGCGGATGCGTTCTTCGTTGCCTTGAAGCTGCCCAACCTGTTCAGCCGCCTGTTCGGCGAGGGTGCCTTCAACGCCGCCTTCATCCCCGCCTTCTCCCACATGCTGGCCGGCGAAGGCAGCGCCACGGCCCGCCGCTTCGCCGAGGAGGCGCTGAGCGTGCTGGCGTTCTGGCTGGGTCTGCTGACCCTGCTGGGCGAGGCGTTCATGCCGCAGCTGCTGATCGTGCTGGCGCCGGGCTTCTCGGAGATCCCGGAGAAATTCGCTCTCGCGGTCGATCTGACCCGGATCACCTTCCCCTATCTGCTGCTGATCTGCCTGACCGCGCTGCTGTCTGGGGTGCTCAACGGGCTGGATCGTTTCGCCGCCGCCGCCGCCGCGCCGGTGCTGTTCAACGTCGTCTCGATCGGCTTCATGATCTGGCTGACGCCGTTCCTGCCGAACGCGGGCTACGCGCTCGCCTGGGGGGTCACCGTCTCCGGCGTCGCGCAATTGCTGCTGCTGATCTGGGCGGTGCGCCGGGCGGGGATGGCGCTGCACCTGCCGCGCCCGCGGCTGACCCCGCAGATCCGCATCCTGCTGCGACGGATGGTGCCGGGGCTGGTGGGCGCGGGGGTGACGCAGCTCAACCTCGCGGTGGACGTGATCATCGCGAGCCTGCTGCCGTCGGGCACCGTATCGATCCTGTACTATGCCGACCGGGTGAACCAGCTGCCGCTGGGCACCATCGGCGCGGCGGTGGGGACGGCGCTGCTGCCGCTGTTGTCGCGCCAGGTGCGCGCCGGCGACGCGGCGGCGGCGATCGGCACGATCAACCGGGCGCTGGAATACGCGCTGTTCCTGACCCTGCCGGCGGCGCTGGCGCTCGCGGTCGCGTCGCGGCCGATCATGGC
>DAICZL010000186.1 GCA_027311165.1 bacterium | reverse complement strand
CGCCGCGCCCATTCCAGCGCCTCTTCGCGCGAGTTCACCTGGATCAGGGTGTAGCCGGCGATGAGCTCCCTGGTCTCGGTGAACGGGCCGTCGATGATCGTGCGGCGCGCGCCGTCGTAGCGCACGCGCCAGCCGGTACGGCTGGGTTTGAGGCCGTTGGCGTCAAGCAGCACGCCGGCGCGCGCCAGTTCCTCGTGATAGGTGGCCATGGCGGCAAACACCGCGGGGTCGGGCTGGAAGCCGGTGTCGGGCTGCGCCTCGAAGGCGGGGATGGACTTGACGAGAATCATGTAGCGCATGGGAGTCTCCCGACTGCGGGACGGCGCACGGTCCGGCCTCGATACTACGACGCATGAAGTGGCCCGGAATCGACAACCCCCCATCCGTCGCAGCCGGATCAGCCATGCGAAGCTCGTGCTCAGCCTGCCGGGCGTGCGCATGATCGAACCGGCATGACGATCGGCATGCGGTGCGAGGGCGGCACCCTGACTAGAATCGGGCTCCGTTCCGCTGCGGTTCCGCCATGCAACCCCGATCGAACAAGGCCACCCTCGGCCCGCTGCCCGCGCTGATCTTCTCCTCGCGCTGGCTGCAGCTGCCGCTGTATCTCGGCCTGATCGCGGCGCAGGGCATCTACGTGGTGCAGTTCCTGCGCGAGCTGTGGCACCTGATCGACACCACCCTGCTCGGCGGCGGCGCGGCCGGCAGCCCCTACTCCGCGGAAACCGCGATCATGCTGACCGTGCTCGGCCTGATCGACGTGGTGATGATCTCCAACCTGCTGGTGATGGTGATCGTCGGCGGCTACGAGACCTTCGTCTCGCGGCTGCGGCTGGAAGGCCATCCCGACCAGCCGGAGTGGCTCAACCACGTCAACGCCGCGGTGCTCAAGGTCAAGCTGGCCACCGCGATCATCGGCATCTCCTCGATCCACCTGCTGGCGACCTTCATCAAGGCCAGCGAGCTGAGCGACCGCGTGATCCTCTGGCAGCTGCTGCTGCATCTGACCTTCGTGGTCTCGGCGGTGGCGATCGCCCTGATCGACCGCATCATGAATCCAGGCACGCGCGGCGCATCGGTGCATACTGCCTAACCGTCACCGCTGAGGAATCACCGCTATGCGCATGGCCATGATCGTGGTGGGTTTGCTGGTCGCCCTGGGCGGCCTGTGGGTCGTTTTCGGCAACGGCAGTTATCAGAGCACGGAGACCGCGGCCAAGGTCGGACCGCTCACGCTGCAGACCACCAGCGACAAGACCATTCCGGCGCCGGTGGGCTACGGTCTGATCCTGATCGGCGGCGTGCTGGTCGCCGTCGGCGCCCTGCGCAAGCGCTGATCACCGGAGCCTTCGGGCTCGCTGCTGCACTTTTGTCATCATCACAGACCCTTCGCTTACGCTCAGGGTGACAACTTTCGTTGTCATCCTGAGGGCGCAGCCCGAAGGACCTGGCACCCGAGGACGCAGGCCGAAGGATGACAACAAAGAGGTGACGGCAAGGGGACGGCGGGCGCGGCCGAGCGCAGCCGGGCGGCTACAATCGCGGGATGGATGTCTCGCACCTGCT
>DAICZL010000181.1 GCA_027311165.1 bacterium | reverse complement strand
GGCCGCGCGCGCGCCGCCACCCCGGCGGGGCAGGGGCGCGAGCTGCGGTCCGCCGGCGCGGTACAGCCCGACGCGGTGTTGCTCGGCCGGCTGGACGCGGAATTCGCGGCGGCCGTCGATGAGTGGGTGCCGCCAGCCGCCGGCGCGACCTGGTTGATGTTGCGCGTACCCGCGGTGGAGCGGGGGGCTGCCGTTCCGGCCCTGGTGCTGCGCGTCAACCGGCAGATCGCGGTGCAGTTGTATGCCGCCGGCGAGGCGACACCGCTGGTCCCGACGGCGCAGCTACCCGCCTTCCGCGGCCGCCTCGACCTGCTGTACCTGCCCTCTTCCGCGGTGGCCGGCAGGCCGCTGTATGCCCGGGTGGTGGCGAATCACCGCAGTTCCGACCCCTTGACGTTTACGGTGGCGCCCCTGGATGCCGTACTGGCAGCCGCCAACGCGCACGAGCGCTCCATCGCCCTGGCCTTCGGCGCCCTGGTGTCGCTCGCCGGTGCCGCCCTGCTGATCTGGTTGGTGCTCGCCGACCGGTTGTTCCTGCTCTATGCGGGTCTTTTCCTGCTGCAGGCACTGTACATCGTGTTTCTTTCGGGGCAGGGATTCGCCTGGCCCATGCTCTCCTGGGCGCAGCCGCTGGGCTCGTATGCCTGGAACGTGCCGGCTGGGTTGAGCGGGGCGGTGGGCTGCCTGTTCACCCGCGAGATCGCGGATCTGCGTCACTTCTCCCCGCGCATCTATGCCATCTTCGGCTGGCTGGCCGGGGTATTCACCCTCCTCACGCTCGCCAACATCGGTCAGTCCCTCGGCTGGGGCGCGGCCGTGCATGCGTTGGGCAATCTGTTGTTTCTCACCGTGGCGGTGTTCACCGTGGTGGTCGCCTTCTTTGCCTGGCGCGCCGGCAACCGGGCCGCCGGCTGGTTCCTGCTCGCCTGGGGGCTGCTGGAGGGCCTCACCATGACGGCCGCCATCCGCTTCCTGCTCTCGGCGTCGCACGATTCCAGCGCCGGCCTGTATTACCACGGATTGCCCGCCGCCATGGTCGCGGCTGCCGTTTTGATCGCGCTCGGCGTTGCGGACCGCCTGCGTCAGCAACGCTTGCAGCTCACTGACGCCGAGCGGCGCGCGCAGACCGATGCGCTGACCGGGGTGTTGAATCGTCGCTCTCTGGTCGAGCGGCTCGACACCGCCTGTCTGCGGGCCCGCGCCCGCGGGCTGCCCATTGCCCTGTTGTTCATCGACCTGGATCACTTCAAGGACATCAACGACTCCTTCGGGCATGCGGCGGGAGACGCCTGTCTGCGGGCCATCATCGGCCCGATGCAGGCCGAATTGCGTCAGTCCGACGTGATCGGCCGCTATGGAGGCGAGGAATTCGTGGTCATCCTCGGCGGAGCCGATGCACTGGCCGCCCGGCCCATCGCCGAGCGGATCCGCGAAAGGGTGGCGGGGCTGCGTGTCGCCGGCTTCGGCGCACCCATCGGCCTGACCTGCAGCATTGGCATCGCCTCCAGCGACATGCTCGGCGTGTGGGGCGAGAACCTCCTGGCGCGCGCCGATGCGGCCGTCTATGCTGCGAAGCGTTCGGGGCGCAATCAGGTGCAGATCGCGCCGGCCCTGGCCGCTTAACCGCACGAAGGGTGCCGCCTTGAATCCGCCGCAGCCACCGCCGCGAATACCTACCAGGAAGGGCGTATGAGTCCATCCGTGCTGCAACGCATGGCGGGCGGCGACGCGGCGGCGGTCCGTGACTGTATCGACCAGTACGGTGCGTTGGTGTGGAGTCTCGCGCGCCGTCTGTCGCGTTCGCCGGCGGATGCGGAAGATGCGACCCAGGAGATATTTCTCGACATCTGGCGCAGCGCCGTCCGCTTCGATGCCACGCAGGGCTCGGACAAGGTGTTCATCGCCATGATTGCCCGCCGCCGTTTGATCGATCGGCTGCGCAAAAGCAGCGCCGAACCGCCCATGGATTCGGACGATGCCCTGCAGGATCTGGCCGCGCCCGATGCGGCCGAGGCCTCGGAGACCGCCTTCGAAGCCGGCCAGGCCGCGCGCGCTCTGGCCGAATTGCGTCCCGAGCAACGCCGGGTGCTCGAACTGGGTCTGTTGCACGGCTTGAGTCAATCGGAGATCGCCCGGCATCTGGGCATGCCCCTGGGCACCGTGAAGTCCTTCATGCGCCGCGGCCTGCTCAAGGT
>DAICZL010000175.1 GCA_027311165.1 bacterium | reverse complement strand
GCATGAGTGACATATCGGACCGTACCGCGCGCCTGCCAAGCGGTGGTTGCCAAGCGCGCGGTGCGACGCACATAAACCACCGATGACCCGACGCAGCACGCGCCCCCGGGCCTATGCGCCCGACCCGGCCGCGCCGGGGCGGCCCTGTGACATGCCCGGCTGCACCGCCATGGGCGAATACCGCGCGCCCAAATCCCGCACCGCGCTCAACGATTACTGGTGGTTCTGCCTGGAACACGTGCGCGCCTACAATGCCGCATGGGATTTCTACAAAGGCATGACCCCCGGCCAGATCGAGGCGCAATTGCGCGCCGATACCAGCTGGCAGCGCCCCACCTGGCCGCTCGGCCGGCTCGGCGCCGCGGTGCACGACGAAGACCTGCTGCGCGACCCGTTGCACGTGCTGGCCATGGGCCGGGGGGCCCGCCGGGCGGAGCCGGAAACCGTGCCGGCCGAACTGCGCGAGCCGCTGGCGACACTGGGCCTGGGTTGGCCCACCACGCTCGAGGACGTGAAATCCCGCTACAAGGCCCTGGCCAAGCAGCACCATCCGGACGCCAATGGCGGCGACAAGGGCGCCGAGGAGCGGTTGAAGACCATCAACCTCGCCTATGCCGCGATCCGCGCGCGGCTGGTGGAACCCCGGCTCGCCGCCACCGGATGAGCCGGCGGATCCGCGAGGGTGATTGGTATCAGGCCGGCAGGGGCGTAATGTGAACGACGAACGAACAGGACCGACCGGCCGATGACCAATGTTGCCGCCACCAATGTCGCCGCCACCTCTGTCGGGACCGCCACTGCCGGCGCCACCACTGCCGGGGCCACCACTGTCGGGGCCACCAATGTCGCCGCCCTGGCTGATGCCCGCGGCACGCCGACCTCGGCGATCGACGCGCCCGACATCACGCTGAATGCGCGGGAGACGTTCGGCGTTGACAGCGACATGGAGGTGCCGGCCTTCTCGGTGCGCACCGAGCACGTGCCCGAGATCGACACCGCCTATCGCTTCGACCGGGAGACCACGCTCGCCATCCTGGCCGGCTTCGCCTTCAACCGGCGGGTGATGATCCAGGGCTATCACGGCACCGGCAAATCCACCCATATCGAGCAGGTGGCGGCGCGGCTCAACTGGCCCTGCATCCGGGTCAATCTCGACAGCCATATCAGCCGCATCGACCTGATCGGCAAGGACGCCATCGTCCTCAAGGACGGCAAGCAGATCACCGAGTTCCGCGAGGGCATCCTGCCCTGGGCGCTGCAGCACCCCTGTGCCCTGGTGTTCGACGAGTACGACGCCGGCCGGCCGGACGTGATGTTCGTGATCCAGCGGGTGCTGGAGGTCGAGGGCAAGCTGACCCTGCTCGACCAGAACAAGGTGATCCGGCCGCACCGGTCCTTCCGCCTGTTCTCCACCGCCAACACGGTGGGCCTCGGCGATACCACCGGGCTGTATCACGGCACCCAGCAGATCAACCAGGGCCAGATGGACCGCTGGAACATCGTCGCCACGCTGAACTATCTGCCGCATGGCGAGGAAACCCAGATCGTGATGGCCAAGATGGGCGTTCCCGCCACCGACAGCGCGGCGAAGAAGCGCATCGAGAGCATGGTGGCGCTCGCCGACCTGACCCGGGCAGGGTTCATCAACGGCGATATCTCCACCGTGATGTCGCCGCGCACCGTGATCACCTGGGCCGAGAATGCCCGCATCTTCGGCGATATCGGCTTCGCCTTCCGGCTCACCTTCCTCAATAAATGCGACGAGGCCGAGCGCGGAACGGTCGCCGAATACTATCAGCGGTGTTTCAACGAGGAGATCCCCACCGGCGGCCTGCTGCGGAGGCAGGGGTGAAGACCGGGCCAGCCTTCGCGCCCCCGATTGGTGCCGCTCCGGGGGCGCTGCCCCCGATTGGTGCCGCTCCGGGGGCGCTGCCCCCTAGGGATGCGGGTCTGGGGGCGCTGCCCCCGATTGATATCGCTCCGGGGGCGCTGCCCACGGCCGGGTCCGGGGGCGGAACCCCCGGCCTGACCTGATGTCCAAGGACACCTCCCGCGTCGAAGACTTCAAGCGGGCCACCGCCGGCGCGCTGCGCGCCATGGCCGAGACCGCGGACGTGCAGGTCACCTTCCAGCCCGGGCCCTCGGGCCTGGCCGGCAAGCGCGCCCGCCTGCCCCTGCCCACCCGCGCCTTGCCGCAGTCCGAAATGGCCAGGCTGCGCGGCGCCTCCGACAGCGTGGCGCTGCGCCTGCGCCACCACGACAATGACGTGCACGCCGCACGCAGCCCCGCCTCCCGCGAGGCCAAGGACGTCTACGACGCGCTGGAACAGGCCCGGGTCGAAGTCGTGGGCGCCCGACACATGGCCGGCGTCGCCGCCAATCTGCGCGCCAAGCTCGCCGAGGAATGCGAGGCCGAGGGCTTCGATCGCATGACCCGCAAGGAACAGCTGCCGATCGCCGCGGCGCTGTCGCTGCTCGCGCGCGAACGCATGTCGGGCGAGAGCGTGCCGGCCTCGGCCGCACGGGTGCTCGCGCTGTGGCGGGATCATCTCGGCGCGCCCGCCGAAGCGGCGATGGAGGAGATGGCCCGCGCCCAGGACAACCAGGCCGGCTTCACCCGCGCGGCGCGCAAGCTGCTGGCCGCGCTCGACCTCGCCGAAGCCGAGGCGGACGCCGAGCCGGAAGACCAGGACGACCAGTCCGAGGATGGCGGCGAACAGACCGGGCAGCAGGACAGCGCCGAGGACGGGGAAGGCCAGTCGCCCTCGGAAAGCGATGCCATGCTGGGCGCCCAGCCCGAGCAGATGGAGGGCGAGGCCGCCGAGGACGAGACCGGCGAAACCACCGAGGACGACGCCGCGGCCGCCGAGGGCGATGACCGTCCGGGCGGTCCGCAGACCCGCCGCGAACGCCCGCCGGGCGAGCAGGGCGTGCCCTATCGCGGCTATACCCGCGCCTTCGACGAGGAAGTGGCGGCCGAGGACCTGTGCGATCCGGACGAACTGACCCGGCTGCGCCAGCAGCTCGACCAGCAATTGCAGCATCTGCAGGGGGTGATCTCGCGCCTCGCCAACCGGCTGCAGCGCCGGCTGCTCGCCCAGCAGACCCGGTCGTGGGATTTCGACCTGGAGGAGGGGCTGCTCGATGCCGGCCGGCTGTCGCGCGTGGTGGTGAACCCGATGCAGGCGCTGTCCTACAAGCGCGAGCGCGATACCGAATTCCGCGACACGGTGGTGACGCTGCTGCTCGACAATTCCGGCTCGATGCGCGGCCGGCCGATCACCGTGGCGGCGATGTGCGGCGATATCCTGGCCCGCACCCTGGAACGCTGCGCGGTGAAGGTGGAGGTGCTGGGCTTCACCACCCGCGCCTGGAAAGGCGGACAGAGCCGCGAGCGCTGGGTGGCCGACGGCAAGCCGCGCAACCCGGGGCGGCTGAACGACCTGCGCCACATCATCTACAAATCCGCCGATACCCCCTGGCGGCGGGCCCGCAAGAATCTCGGGCTGATGCTGCGCGAGGGGCTGCTGAAGGAGAATATCGACGGCGAGGCGCTGCTATGGGCCTATCGCCGCCTGCTGAGCCGGCCCGAGCACCGGCGCATCCTGATGGTGATCAGCGACGGCGCGCCGGTCGATGATTCCACCCTGTCGGTCAATCCCGGCAACTACCTGGAAAAGCACCTGCGCGAGATCATCCGCGAGATCGAGGCGCGGGAATTCGTCGAGCTGATCGCGATCGGCATCGGCCACGACGTCACCCGCTACTACCGCCGCGCCGTCACCATCGTCGATGCCGAGGAGCTGGGCGGAACGATGATGAAGAAGCTCGCCGAACTGTTCGACGAGGACGCGGCGCTGGCCTGGAGCCGGGCGGCAGCGGAACGAGCCGCGCTGGTGGCCTGAAC
>DAICZL010000169.1 GCA_027311165.1 bacterium | reverse complement strand
GCTATGGCCCCTTGGCCCGGCCTTCCTTCACCCTGCCCGCTGCCACCCTTCCCGCTGCCACCCTTCCCGCTGCACTGCCGCATGCCATATCCTGCCCTATGCCCGACGCCACGCTGACCCTGACGCTGCATCCGCGGATTTCCGAGATCGCGCCCGCCGACTGGGATGCCTGCGCCGGGCCGGGCAATCCCTTCGTCAGCCACGCTTTCCTGAGCGCCGTCGAGGACAGCGGCTCGGCCGGGCCGCGCACCGGCTGGCTTCCCCAGCACGCGGCGCTGCGCGCGCCCGGCGGCCGGCTGGTGGCGGTCGCGCCGATGTATGCCAAATCCCACAGCTACGGCGAATATGTGTTCGACCACGGCTGGGCGCAGGCCTTCGAGCGGGCCGGGGGCGACTACTACCCCAAGCTGCAGGTGGCGGTGCCGTTCAGCCCGGTGCCTGGACCGAGGCTGCTGCGCCACAAGCAGGACGGGCTGGCGGTCGGCGCCCTGGGCGACGCGCTGGTGCAGGCCTGCAAGGAACTGGACCTGTCGGGTGTTCATGTCACCTTCTGTACCGAAGCCGAAGCCGCCGCCCTGGGCGATGGCGGCTGGCTGCGCCGGCTGGGCGTGCAGTTCCATTGGGAAAACCAGGGATTCACCAGTTTCGACGACTTCCTGGGCACCCTCGCTTCGCGCAAGCGCAAGGTGATCCGGCGTGAACGGCGCGATGCCGCCGCGTCCGGCCTCGTGTTCCGGGTGCTGCGTGGGGCGGAGATCGGGCGGCGGGAATGGGATGCGTTCTATCGCTTCTATACCTCGACCGTGGATCGCAAATGGGGCAGCGCCTACCTGACCAACAGCTTCTTCCCGCTGCTGTCCGAACGCCTGGGCGATGCGGTGGTGCTGATGCTGGCCGAACGGGACGGGAGGCCGGTGGCCGGAGCGCTGAACCTGGTGGGCGAGGATGCGCTGTACGGGCGCAACTGGGGGTGCGAGGGGGATTTCCCGTTCCTGCATTTCGAGCTCTGCTATTACCAGGCGATCGATTTCGCAATCGCCCACGGGCTGCGCCGGGTGGAAGCCGGGGCGCAGGGCCAGCACAAGATCCAGCGCGGCTATCTGCCGAAACCCACTTATTCCGCCCACTGGATCGCCCATCGCGGCTTGCGCCGGGCGGTGGCGCAGTTCCTCGATGAGGAGCGACCGGCGGTGCAGGCCGAAATGACGGAGCTGGCGAGCCTGTCGCCGTTCCGCCGTGACGGCGATCCCGAATGAGGCGCTTCGGGGCGTGCGGGCGGGGCGTTTCCTGGCGGCAGCGCTGACGGGCGTGAAGGCAAGGCCGAGGGCCCGGCCCCCATGGCCCGTCGGGGAACCCGCCAGGGACCCGAGATTGCGGGATCCGTGCTCGTTGGAGAGTAGCCCCCACGGAAACGGGTCCGGGGCCCAGGTCCCGGCGGGTTCCCCGACAGGCCACGGGGGCGGAGCCCCTGGCCTTGTCCGGCCCATCCCGGTGCGGCTCCGCTGACCCGATCGCCCGCCTGGTGGTCTGCCAGCGCCGCGGAACTGCTGGCCTGCGACCCCGAGGCCGTGGTCGCCACTCTGGCAGTGCGCCTGGTCGAGACCCACGCCCTGAACCGCGACGCGCAGCTGCTGGCCTGGCGCGCCCAGGTTCGGCTGCTGCGCGCGGCGCTGGCGGATCGTCCGGACTGGCGGGTGGTGCTGGAATATCCGCTGCTGCGGCTTGGCCGGCGGATCGATGCGGTGCTGCTGACCGATCGAGCGATTCTGGTGCTGGAATTCAAGGTCGGCGCCGCCGCGTTCGGCGCGGCTGAGCGTCGGCAGGTCGAGGATTACGCGCTCGATCTGCTGGATTTCCATGCCGGCAGCCGGGATGTGCCGCTGGTGCCGGTGCTGGTCGCGACCGCGGCGCCGGCGCGGCCGGTGGCCTGGCCGCTGCTGTGGCACGGGGTGAGCCCGGTGCTGGAAGCCTCCGCCGCGACGTTGCCCGGCCTGCTGGCCGGGCTCGCGCAACGGACGCCGCCGCGCGCCCGGGCGCTGGACGGCGTGGCCTGGGAGCGGGCGTCCTACCGCCCGGTGCCCGGCATCGTCGAGGCGGCGACGATGCTGTACCGCCGCCACGGCGTGGCCGAGATCGCCGCGGCGCGGGCCGATGTGGGGAACCTGACCCGCACGACCTCGGCCATCACCGATGCCATCGCCCGGACGCGGGAGCGCGGCGGGCATCGCGTGGTGTTCGTCACCGGCATTCCCGGGGCCGGCAAGACATTGTGCGGATTGAATGCCGTGTTCGGTGCGACCACCGGTGCCGCGTTCCTGACCGGTAACCTGCCCCTGGTGCATGTCCTGCGCGAGGCGCTGGCGCGTGACGCGAGGCAGGGCGGCCGCAGCCTGCGCCAGGCGCGGCAGGAGGCGGAGAGCGCGATCCAGCCGCTGATGGGCTTCCTGCGCGACGCCCTGCCGCGCCACGACCCGCCGCACGAGCGGGTGATCGTGTTCGACGAGGCGCAGCGCGCGTGGGATGCCGCCTATGGCCGTCGCAAGTTCGGCCATGAACAGAGCGAGGCGGCGCTGTTTCTCGACATCATGCGCCGGCACGCCGATTTCGCGGTGATCGTGGCTCTGGTGGGCGGCGGGCAGGAGATCAATACCGGCGAGGCCGGCCTGGCCAGTTGGGGCGAGGCGCTGCTGGCCAGGCCGGACTGGGCGGTCCTGGCCCCGCCCGGCGTGCTGCAATCCGCCGACCCGCGCCGGCGCCTGTTCGCCGCGGCACCGTCTGGGCTGACGCTGGATGAAAGGCTGCATCTGGACGTGCCGGTGCGTTCGGTCCGCTCGGCGGCGGCGGCGCCCTGGGTGGATGCTCTGCTGGCCGGCGATGCCGCCGCCGCGGCGGCCATCGCGCGGAATGCCGGCGGCGTGCCGTTCCTGCTGACCCGCTCTCTGCCCGCACTGCGCGCGGCGCTGCGGCGTCTGGCGCGGGGCAGCCGCCGCGCCGGGCTGGTGTGCAGCGCCGGCGCCAGGC
>DAICZL010000160.1 GCA_027311165.1 bacterium | reverse complement strand
CCATGGCCAAGGCCCTGGGCAACGGGATGCCGGTCGGGGCGGGCTGGGCCCGGGCGGCGGGCATGCCGGCGGCGAGGGTGGCGGAGGCGATCAGGCTGCGGCGGGTGATGGTCATCGGCGTTCTCCGGAAGATCGTGCAAGGCCAAGGGCTCCGCCCTCATGGTCCCCTGGGGAACCCGCCAGGGAGCTCAATTCCCCGGGCCCGCCTCCGCCGGGGCGTTCTCCCCAGCGAACGGGGGCGGGTGGCAAAGCCCCAGTTGTGGTCTCAGACGCCCAGATACGCATGCAGCTGCTCCATGCGCTGGGCGAGCATCTGGTTCGGGATCATATCGACCACCTGGCCGTGCTCCATCACGTAGTGCCGGTCGGCCACGGTCTGGGCGAAGCGGAAATTCTGTTCCACCAGCAGCACCGTGAAGCCGCGCTGCTTGATCTCGCGGATGGTCCGGCCGATCTGCTGCACGATCACCGGCGCCAGCCCCTCGGTCGGCTCGTCCAGCAGCAGCAGCTTGGCCCCCGTGCGCAGGATGCGCGCGATCGCCAGCATCTGCTGCTCGCCGCCCGAAAGTCTTGTGCCCTGGGCGGTGCCGGCGCGTTCTTTGAGATTCGGGAACAGGGCGTGGATGCTGGCCAGATCGAGCCCGCCCGGGGCGATCACCGGCGGCAGCACCAGATTCTCGGCGACGCTGAGCGAGGCGAAGATGCCGCGCTCCTCCTGACACAGCGCGATCCCGGCGCGCGCGATCATGTCCGGGCGCAGGCCGATGGTCTCGCTGCCGCGGAAGCGGATGCTGCCCTCCCGGCGTCCGACCAGGCCCATGATCGATTTCATCGTCGTGGTCTTGCCGGCACCGTTGCGGCCGAGCAGGGTCACCACCTCGCCCTCCTGCACGTCGAAATCGACGCCATGCAGGATGTGGCTTTCCCCATACCAGGCATTCAGCCCGCGCACTTCAAGCATCGGCGGTGCCCAGATAGGCGGCGATCACCTCCGGGTGCTGCGACACGCTGGCATAATCGCCCTCGGCCAGCACCCGCCCGCGGGTCAGCACGGTGATCGTGTCGCACAGCCCCTCGACCACCGAGAGATTGTGCTCGACCATCAGGATCGTCCGACCGGTGCGGATCCTGCGCACCAGCGCGACGATCCGCTCGACATCCTCGTGGGTCATGCCCGCGGTCGGCTCGTCGAGCAGCATCATCGCCGGCTCGAGCGCCAGCGTGGTCGCGATCTCGAGCGCCCGCTTGCGGCCGTAGGACAATTGCCCCGCCGGCGTCGCCGCATCCTCGGCCAGGCCGACATCCCCGAGCAGGCCATGCGCCCGATCGTCATAGCGGCGCAGCACGCCCTCGCTGCGCCAGAAATCGAACGAGGCGCCGCGCGCGCGCTGCAGCGCCAGACGGACGTTCTCGAGCGCGGTCAGATGCGGGAACACCGCCGAGATCTGAAAGCTGCGCACCAGGCCGAGCCGGGCCACCTGGGCGGGCTTCAGGCCGGTGATGTCCTGGCCACGAAACCGGATCGTCCCGCGGGTCGGCGCCAGGAACTTGGTCAGCATGTTGAAGCAGGTGGTCTTGCCGGCACCGTTCGGGCCGATCAGGGCATGGATCGAGCCCTCCCGGACCGAGAGCGCGACGTCATTGACCGCGACGAAGCCACGGAATTCCCGCGTCAGCCCGGTCGTGGCCAGAATCGTATCTGGCTGCACCCTGGATAGCCTCCCCCGTTCCTTGGACTTGACCGGTGAGTTGCATATACCACGCTCTTGCGCAAGATTGTGTCTCGGGCCAAGGAATTTTGACGGGATCGGACGAAAAATCCTTCCCCCGCGCCAGGTTGCAAGGCCGCTGCACGCGGGAGTGTGCCGCCGGGGGAGGCTGCGGGATCCTGCCTGCTGGATCCTGCGCGCTACGCAGGCGACGCATCCCGTGCCGGGCCGAGTCCCAGGGAACGCTGCCTCACAGGGAACGCTGCCTCACAGGGAACGCGGCCCGGGGGAACGCTGCCCGGGGGAACGCTGCTCAGACAGGAACCCTTGCGGGCCGGCGCGACGAGATCGATGGGAACAGGACGGAACGTGAAACGACCGATCGGATCGACCACGGCGCGGGTCGGGCGCGGGGCCGGTGTGCCCTGGCTGCTGGCCGGGCTGTCCGTCCTGCTGGGTGGCTGTGATCTCGGGCCCGATTATCATCGTCCGGACGCCGAACTGCCGGTCGCGTTCCGTGCCGTCTCGACCGGGGCGCAGGCGTCCTGGCCGGAGTCCGATTGGTGGCACGGTTTCGGTTCGGCCGAGCTCGACGGGCTGATCGCGAAGGCGGAGACGCAGAATTTCGACATCATCGCGGCGATCGCGCGGATCCGCGAGGCCGACGCCAAGGCGGCGATCGCCGGATCCCCGCTGTTGCCGCAGCTGAACGGCAACGCGGGCGCAAGCTGGGCCCAGATCGACAACCCGGGAGGCATTCTCGCCCCGGTGCTTGCCCCCGGAACGCCGCTCAAGACCTACGCCACCCAGCGTTTCTACAATGTCGGGCTCAACGCCAGCTATGTGCTCGATTTCTGGGGCAAGAACCGCGCCGCCTTCGAGGCGGCGCTGGCGAGCGCGAAATTCAGCCGGTTCGACCAGCAGACCGTGGCGCTGACGGTCGTGACCTCGGTCGCCTCCACCTGGTTCCAGGCGCTGGGCTTCAAAGACCGGCTGGATGTCGCACGGCGCAACCTCAAGACCAGCGAGACGGTGCTGGCGGCGGTGCGCGGCCGGCTGGAGGTGGGGACCAACAGCGCGCTCGATGTCGCGCAGCAGCAGGCGCTGGTCGAAGGTGTGCGCGCCACCATCCCCAATTTCCAGTCGCAATACGAACAGCAGGTGATCGCGCTCGGCATCCTGGTGGGCGAGCCGCCCGAGCGGGTGCAGATCAGCCCGGTGCCGCTGACCGCGGTGGCGCTGCCTTCGGTCACTCCCGGGCTGCCGTCCGATCTGCTGCTCCGCCGCCCCGACGTCGCCGCGGCCGAGGCGCTGCTGGTCTCGCAGAATGCCAATATCAAAGTGGCGCGGGCGGCATTCTTCCCGAACGTGCAGCTCACCGGCGCCGGCGGGTTCGCCAACACCACGATCGCCACGCTGTTCGGGCCGGGCGCCATGCTCGCGTCACTGGCGGCGAGCGCGACGCAGACCATCTTCGATAACGGCCTGCTGCAGGGTCAGTTCGACCAGTCGAAGGCGCGCTATGACGAGCTGGTCGCGAACTACCGCAAGACGCTGGTGCAGGCCTTCACCGATGTCGAGACCGCGCTGACCGCGCTGCGCTACGCCACCGAGCAGGAATCGCGCGAGCAGGCCGCCGTGATCGTCGCTCAGCGCGCATTCGATATCGCCGAGGCCCAGCTCGCGGCCGGCACCATCGATCTGGTCACCGCGCTCACCACCGAACAGACGCTGTTCACCGATCTCGATCTGCTGGCGCAGGTGCGGCTTGCGCGGGTGCAGGCGTTGCTGGCGCTCTACAAGGCGCTGGGCGGGGGCTGGGTGCTGCCGGTCACCGAGGCCATGCGCTGACCGCCTGGCGCAGGGGCTGCACCCGCAAGCCGGGGCGGCCGGCAGTCAGCTGCGATAGCTGCCGTTGATGTCGATATAACCGTGCGTCAGATCGCAGGTCCAGGCGGTGGCCTTGCCCCGGCCGAGACCCAGATCGACCGCGATCTCGATCTCGCGTCCCTTCATGTGGGCGACCACCGGCGCCTCGTCGTAGCCGGCCACCACGCCGCCCTCGCGGGCCATCCACACCCCGCCGACCGCGACGCTCAGCCGGTCGCTATCGGCGGGCTCGCCGGCCTTGCCCACCGCCATGACGATGCGGCCCCAATTGGCGTCCTCGCCGGCGATCGCGGTTTTCACCAGCGGCGAATTGGCGATCGCCATCGCCACCCGCTTTGCCGAGCGGGCGGTGACCGCGCCGGCGACATCGATGCGCACCAGCTTCTGTGCGCCCTCGCCGTCACGCACCACCTGCAGCGCGAGGTCCAGCAGCACCGCATCCAGCGCGGCGCGAAAGCCGCGCAGCAGGGGGCCGCCCTCGGCCGGCACGCGGGGATGCCTGGCCGCGCCGGTGGCGAAGACCAGCACCGTGTCGCTGGTGGAGGTGTCGCTGTCCACGGTGGTGCGGTTGAAGCTCGCCTCCACCCACTTGCCGAGCATCGCCTGCAGGGCAGGGGCGGGGATCCGTGCGTCGGTGAAGACGAAGCACAGCATGGTCGCCATGTCGGGCGCGATCATCCCGCTGCCCTTGGCGATGCCGGTGATCCGCACCTCGGTCCCGCCGATGCTGGCGACCCGGGTCGCGGCCTTGGGGAAAGTGTCGGTCGTCATGATCCCGCGCGCCGCATCCTCCCATCCCTCCTCGGAGAGGGCGGCGTGCAGCGCCGGCAGGGCGGCGGTCAGACGGTCATGGGGCAGCGTCTCGCCGATCACGCCGGTGGAGGCCAGGAACACCTCGCGCGGCTTGCAGCCGGTGAGCGCAGCGGCGGCCTCGGCGGTGGCGCGCGTCGCCTCGGCGCCGGCCCGGCCGGTGAACACGTTGGCATTGCCGGCATTGACCACCAGCATCCGCGCCCGGCCGGATTTCAGCGCGGCCCGGCACCAGTCCACCGGCGCGCCGGGACAGCGGTTGCGGGTGAACACGCCGGCGACGGTGGTGGCGGGGGCGAATTCGGCCAGCACCAGGTCGGTGCGCCCCTGGTAGCGTATGCCGGCCGCCGCCGCCGCCAGCCGCACCCCGGCGAGCGGCGGCAGAGGCGGCAGCGCCACAGCCAGAGGCGAAAGCGGCAGCTTCCCGGCCATCGATCTTTTCCCTCGGTCGGAGCGTGTGACGCACTCTCAGCTTGGCCTGTTTTGGCGGCGACCCTGCGCAGGAAGGCCAAAGGGCGCCGCCCTTTGGAAACCCGCTGGGGCCTGGGGCCCCAGACCCCTTTCGCTGGGGGGTTTCCCCCAGCGAATGCAGGGCCCCAGGACCTATTCCCAGGGGGGTATTCCCTGGGGGGTATTCCCAGGGGGCTATCCCCCAGGGGCTATCCCCCAGGCGCGGCCATGGGGCAGAGCCTGGTCCGACCTGCGACGGCGTCCCCCGGCGCCGGAGGGTGCTCCGTCGCAGCGCCTCAGGGCTTGGCCGGCTGCGGCGGCTCGGCGGCGTCGGTGGCCTTCTGCGGCGTGCCGTCCTGGTTGAATTTCTCGATGCTCACCCCGGCGCGGGCTTCCTGCACGGCCTTCTGCACGCCTTCCTGGATCATGGTCTGGCGCAGCTGATCGCGGGAGGCCTCATAGGTCGCGGGGGTATCGGTCCGCCGCTCCTCCACCTTGATCACGTGCCAGCCATACTGGGTGTGCACCGGCGTGGGGGACACCTGCCCGGGCTGCAGCGCGAAGGCCACAGCGGAGAATTCCGGCAGCATGTCGGCCTTCTTGAAGAAGCCAAGATCGCCGCCCTGCTGGGCACCCGGATCGGTGCTGTATTTCTTGGCGAGTTCAGAGAAATCGGCGCCGGCTTTCAGTTCGGCGATGATCTTCTTGGCCTCGTCCTCGCTGGCGACCAGAATGTGGCGGGCGTGCACTTCTTCCTCGCCGGGCTTGCCGGCGACGGTCTCGTTGTAGCGGGCATGAACTGCCGCCTCGGTCAGGCTGGGACCGACCTCTTTCTGCAGCAGCGCCTGCTGCAGCGCCTGTTCCTGCGCCCGGTTGATCTGCCGCTGCACCGCCGGGTCCTTGTCGAGGCCCATCTTCTGCGCCTGCAATACCAGCGCCTTGCGGTCGATCAGCTGATCGAGCAGCATCGGATAGAGCATCTGCGGCGGCATGTTGCGCATTTCCTGCGGCAGCGCCTGGGCCGCGTCATGCAGGTCGCTGGCATGGATGTCCTGGCCGTTGACCAGGGCGATCACGGCATCCGGCTTGGCCGAACCCGCATCCGCCGCACCGGCCGCAGCCGGCGCCTGGCCGGCCGGAGCCGACTGACCGGTACTCTGAGCGAACGCCGGACCACAGCCGAACGTAGCGGCCAGCATGGCCGCGGCC
>DAICZL010000156.1 GCA_027311165.1 bacterium | reverse complement strand
GGCCGCGGCGCCTTCGATGCCGAATCGGTGCGCCTGTCCGCAGAGGCGCTGGCGGCCTATGCGGTGGGGCTGCCGGCCTTCGTGGTGGTGAAGGTGCTGGCCCCGGGCTTCTTCGCCCGCGGCGATACCGCCACGCCGGTGAAGATCGGGCTCGCTTCGGTCGCGCTCAATCTGGCGCTCAACCTCGCCTTCATGGTGCCGCTGCGCCATATCGGCCCGGCGCTGGCGACCAGCCTGGCCGCGATGTTCAACGTGGCGCTGCTGGGCTGGGTGCTGGCGCGGCGCGGACAGCTCGCCTTCGATGCCGGGCTGCGCCGGCGCCTGCCGCGCATGGCGCTGGCCGCGGCGGTGATGGCGGCCGCGTTGTGGTTCGGCCAGGACGCGATGATGGCGCTGCCCCATGGCCCGCGCTGGGCCGGCCTGGCGGTGCTGGTGGCGCTGGGCGGGGCGGCCTATGCGCTGGCCGGCCAGGCGCTGGGCGCATTCGACCTGCGCCAGGTGCTGCGGCTGATCCGCCTCCCGGCCCGCCCGGCCAGGGGTTGACCACCGCCCCGTGCCTGCCCGACAAACCCTGCCCCGCAACCGAGACGGACGCCATGCAGCGCATTCTTTCCGGCATCCAGCCCTCCGGCGTCCCGACGCTCGGCAATTATCTCGGCGCGCTGCGCAACTGGGTGGCGCTGCAGCACGACCATGAATGCCTGTACTGCGTCGTCGATCTGCACGCGATCACCGTCTGGCAGGACCCGCACCAGCTTGCCGCACAGACCCGCGAGATGGCGGCGGCGCTGCTGGCCTGCGGCATCGACCCCGAGCGCCATGTGCTGTTCCACCAATCCGCAGTGCACGCCCATGTGCGGCTGGCCTGGATCTTCAACTGCATCGCCCGGCTGGGCTGGCTGAACCGGATGACCCAGTTCAAGGACAAGGCGGGGAAAGACCGCGAGAACGCCTCGGCCGGGCTGTATGTCTATCCGAACCTGATGGCCGCCGACATCCTGGTCTATCACGCGACCCGCGTGCCGGTGGGCGATGACCAGCGCCAGCATCTGGAACTGGCCAACGACATCGCCCAGAAATTCAACCACGATTACGGCGTGGAATTCTTCCCGACGATCGAGCCGCTGATCCTGGGGCCGGCGGCGCGGGTGATGAGCCTGCGCGACGGCACGAAGAAGATGTCGAAATCCGACCCGTCCGATCAGAGCCGGATCAACCTGACCGACGATGCCGACACCATCGCCCTGAAGATCCGCCGCGCCAAGACTGACCCCGAGCCGCTGCCCGAGACTCCGGCGGGGCTGGAGGGCCGGCCCGAAGCGCGCAACCTGGTGGGTATCTACGCGGCGCTGGCCGAGACCGATGCCGCCGCGGTGCTGGCCGAACATGGCGGCAAGGGATTCGGCCCGTTCAAGGAAGCCCTGGCGGCGCTGACCATTGCCAGGCTGGAGCCGATCGCCGAGGAAACCCGCCGCCGGCTGGCCGATCCGGGCGGGGTGGATGCGGTGCTGCGGAAGGGCGCGCGGCGGGCGGCGGAGATCGCCGATCCGATCGCGGCGGAGGCGGAGCGGCTGGTGGGATTTCTGCCGGGATAAGGCAAGGCCGAGGGCTCTGCCCCGATGGTGCCATGGCCCGCCCGCCAGGGAGCGGGCGCTCCCTGGATCCGCATTCCCGGGGGGCTACCGAACGCGGGCCGAGGGACCCAGGGTTTGGAGCGGTGCCCGATCCGATAGACGATCCGGCACCGCTCTTGCTCTCTGTTTTATCGGGCAACTTTATCCGATCAGATTTGTCCATCTGACCGGAGGTTGCTCTGGTGCAGGACGCAGCCCCCGGGCGTTCAGTGTCCGATCATCCAGGGCCGCCCGCCTGCCTTGCCCTTCACCGCCGGCAGCTTGGGCGCCGGCCGGCAGCAGCCGCAGGCGGCGCCGTGACCGCCATCGGCCTTGAAGCGCGTCGGGGCATTGGCGCTGCGCTCATTGGTGGACGCCGCCACGCGGCGGGAGGCATCCATCATCGCCAGATTTGGCACGGTCAGGATCACCCGGGGCGCGGGCGTGCCGCAATCGGGGCAGCCGACCGGGCGGTCATATTCCGCCATCGGCCGCACTGCGCTGAACGGACCGCAATCCGGACAGCCATAATCATATTCCGGCACGCCCTGCCCTCCCCGCTCAGAGATCCGGTGCCAGCGGCATCTCGATGCTGCCATCGACGAACTTCTTGGGTCCGTCGGCGCCCGGCATGATGTCGAAATCGAAAATCTCGGTCGGCAGAAACAGGGTAGCGCAGGCGTTGGGAATGTCCACCACGCCGCTGATATGGCCCTCGACCGGGGCGGTGCCCAGGATCGAATAGGCCTGCGCGCCTGAATAGCCGAATTTCTTCAGGTATTCGATCGCGTTCAGACAGGCCTGGCGATAGGCCACATGCACGTCGAGATAATGCTGCGCGCCGTATTCATCGACCGAGATGCCCTCGAAGATCAGGAAGTCGTTGTAGGTCGGCTTGATCGGGCTCGGCTTGAAGATCGGGTTGCGGATGCCGTATTTGGACATGCCCTCCTTGATCAGACCCACTTTCAGATGGGTCCAGCCCGGCATCTCGATCGCGCCGCAGAAGGTGATCTCGCCGTCGCCCTGGCTGAAATGCAGATCGCCCATCGACAGGCCCGCACCGTCCACATAGACCGGGAAGTAGCAGCGCGCGCCACGCGACAGATCCTTGATGTCGCAATTGCCGCCATGCTCGCGCGGCGGCACGGTGCGCGCGCCGGTGGCGGCGGCGGCATCGCGAGCCTCGCCATTCAGCCGGCCCATATGGGCGGTCGGGGCGAAGGGCGCGTTGGCGAGCGGGGGCACCCGCGTCGGGTTGGTGGCGATGAACGCCACCTCGCGCTTGTTCCAGGTCTCGAGCAGCGCCTTGGACGGCAGGCAGCCGATCAGGCCAGGATGGATCAGCCCGGCGAAATTCACCCCCGGCACGTGGCGGGAGGAGGTGAACATGCCCTTGATGTCCCAGATCGATTTCTGCGCCTGGGGGAAATGCTCGGTCAGGAAGCCGCCGCCGTTCTTCTTGGAGAAGAACCCGTTGAACCCCCAGCTGTTATGGGCGAACACGCCGATATCGAGGAAATCCACCACCAGCAGGTCGCCCGGCTCGGCACCTTCGACGCGCACCGGGCCGGAGAGGAAATGCACGGTGGACAGGTCGATGTCGCGCACATCCGCGGCGCTGTCGTTGTTCTTGATGAACCCGCCGGTCCAGTCATAGGTCTCGAGGATGAAATCGTCACCGGGCTTCACGCTGGCCACCATCGGAATGTCCGGGTGCCAGCGGTTGTGGATCATGTCGTTCTCATAAGGCGACTGCGACAAATCCACCTTGATCAGCGTATCGGCCATCTCTGCTCCATCCGGCTCGGGTTGTCTTGGACGTCTCGTCTGCGGGGTCAGACCGACAGGTAGCGGGCGACCTTCGCCTCGTCGAGCGCGGCACGGGCATCCTCGTGAACGATGCGGCCGTTCTCGATCACCAGCACCCGATCGGCGATGTCGAGCGCGAAGCTCAGCACCTGTTCGGAGACCAGGATGGACAGGCCGCGCTCGTCGCGGATACGCCGCAGCGTGCGCGCCAGATCGCGGATGATCGAGGGCTGGATGCCCTCGGTCGGCTCGTCGAGCAGCAGCACCTTGGGCTGGGTGGCGAGCGCGCGGGCGATCGCCAGCTGCTGCTGCTGCCCGCCCGAGAGATTGCCGCCGCGGCGGGATTTCATCTCGAGCAGCACCGGAAACAGTTCGTACAGGTAATCGGGCGCGCGGGCGCCGCCGTGCACGAACAGCCCCGTCTCGATGTTCTCCGCGACCGTCATGGCAGGAAAGATCATGCGCCCCTGCGGCACATAGGCAATCCCCCTGGCGACGCGCTGATAGGTGGGCAGCGCGGTGATATCCGCCCCACCCAGCGCGACCGTGCCGCCAGCGGCGGGCACGATCCCCATCAGCGCCTTCATCAGCGTGGTCTTGCCCATGCCGTTGCGGCCCATCACGGCCACGATCTCGTTCGCCGCGACCGCGAGATCGAGATCGTGCAGCACCTCGCTCTGGCCGTAGGACACTTTCAGCTTCGCGACATCCAGCATGGCCGTTCCCCCCGGTCGCTCCATCGCAGCCGTCTGCCCCGGTTCAGTGGCCAAGATAGACCTCGATCACTTTCGGGTCCTGCTGGACCTTTTCCATCGAGCCCTCGGCGATCACCCGGCCCTGATGCAGCACGGTGACCTTGTGGGCGATGTCCTCGACGAAGCCCATGTCGTGCTCGATCACCAGCACCGAGCGGCCCTGGATGATCCGGTGCAGCAGCTCGGCGGTCTTCTTGCGCTCGGCGACGCTCATCCCCGCCACCGGCTCGTCCAGCATCATCAGCGCCGGATCCTGGATCAGCAGCATACCGATCTCCAGCCACTGCTTCTGGCCGTGGCTGAGATATTCCGCGCGCATCGCCAGGTGGTCGTGCAGGAAGATGGTCCGCGCCACCTCCTCCACCCGGTCGCGCACCTCGCCGCTGCGGCGGAAGGTCAGCGCGCCCAACACCGAGCGGCCGCGGGGGAACGAGATCTCCAGATTCTCGAACACCGTCAGATCCTCGTAGATCGACGGATTCTGAAACTTGCGGCCGACCCCGGCGCGGACGATCGCATGCTCCTTCATCGTGGTGAGCTCGGTGTTGCGGAACTTCACCGACCCGGCGGTGGCGCGGGTACGCCCGCAGATCAGGTCGAGCACCGTGGTCTTGCCCGCGCCGTTGGGACCGATGATCACCCGGATCTCGTTCTCATCGACGTAGAAGGACAGATCATCGACCGCCTTGAACCCGTCGAAGGACACGGTGAGCCCCTCGACCGCCAGCAGGAATTCGGTTTCCCCGCTCATCGCGGCTGCTCCACCATACTCGTGACCGTCTCGGGCGAACCAGGCGGGGTGGGCGCGCGTCCACCGAAAAGCCGGCCGAGTGCCGGTTCCAGATGATCGCGGTACAGACCGGCCAGGCCGCCGGGGAAGAACATCACCACCGCGATGAACAGCCCCCCCATGGCGAACAGCCAGAGCTGCGGCATGTCCTCGGAGAAGGTGGTCCTCGCCCAGTTCACCAGCAGCGCGCCATAGACCGCGCCAAGCACCGAATTGCGCCCGCCCACCGCGCACAGGATCACCAGGTCGATCGAGGGCACGATGCCGACGAAGTAGGGCGACATGAACCCCACCTGCAGGGTGAACATCGCCCCGCCGATGGCGGCGAGGCCGGCTGCCAGGCAGAAGACGAAGATCTTGAAATTGGCGACGTCATAGCCCGAGAACCGCACCCGGTCCTCGCGGTCGCGCATCGCCACCAGGATCCGGCCGAGCTTGCTCGCGCGCACCCAGTAGGCGAACACGATGCAGGCCAGCAGCAATCCGGCATTGACGAAATACAGCACCAGCTTGGCGTGGTCGGGGCGGATGTCCCAGCCCAGCAGGGTGCGCAGATCGGTGATGCCGTTGACCCCGCCGGTATAGCCCTGCTGGCCGATGATCAGGATGGTGAGGATCGCCGCGAAGGCCTGGGTGATGATGGCGAAATAGGTGCCACCGACCCGGCGCTTGAACATCGCGAGCCCGATCACGAAGGCCAGCGCCATCGGCACCAGCGGGATCGCGAACAGGGTGAAGATGAAGCTGTGGAACGGTTTCCAGAACCAGGGCAGCTCGGTGATCTGGTTCCAGTCCATGAAATCGGGAATGCCTGGGGTGGACTGGATCTTGGTCGCCTCCGGGGTCGAGCCCTCGAGCTCGAGGAACATCGCCATGCAATATCCACCCAGGCCGAAGAAAATGCCCTGGCCCAGGCTGAGGATGCCGGCATCGCCCCAGCACAGCACCAGCCCGAGCGCCACGAAGGCATAGGTGAGATATTTCCCGACCAGGTTCAGCCTGAAGATGTCGAGCGACATCGGCAGCACCACCAGGATCAGCAGCGCCATTACCAGAATGAACAGCAGGTCCTGGGGGCGGAGGAAGAATCGCGCGGTCATGGCTTGCTCCTAATGACCTGCCGCCGGGCCGCCCGCGCGGCCCGGGCAAGTGCCGGGCATCGTGATGAAGGCGCTGGTCGCTTCGGCAAGCCGGTTCATGCCGGGCATCAGCGGCGGACCTTGAGCACGAACAGACCCTGCGGCCGCAGCATCAGGATGCCCACCACGGCCAGCAGCGTCAGCACCTTGGCCATCGAGCCGGACAGGAAGAATTCGATCGTCGATTGCGTCTGGGAGATGCTGAAGGCCGAGGCGATGGTGCCGAGCAGGCTCGCGGCCCCGCCGAAGACCACCACCAGAAACGTGTCGACGATATAGAGCTGCCCCGCGGTCGGGCTGGTGGAACCGATCATGGTGAAGGCCGAGCCCGCCACGCCGGCGATGCCGCAGCCCACGCCGAAGGTGACCCGGTCGACGAACTCGGTGTCGATGCCGACCGCGGCCGCCATGGTGCGGTTCTGCATCACCGCGCGGATGCGCTTGCCCCAGTTCGAGCGATAGATCAGCAGGAACACGCCGATGGTTATGATCGTGGTCAGACCCATCACCAGCAGCCCGTTGATCGGCACCTCGATCGTGTCGGTGAGGTGCTGGGAGCCCATCATCCAGTCCGGCAGCTCCACCCCCACCTCGCGCGCCCCGAAGATCGAGCGGTAGAGCTGCTGGAGCACCAGGCTGAGCCCCCAGGTCGCGAGCAGCGTGTCGAGCGGCCGGCGATAGAGATGGCGGATCATCGCCCATTCCACCAGCAGCCCGAGCGCGAAGGCGGCGGCGAAGGCGAGCAGCACGGCCACGAAGAAGTAGATCGCGAACAGCCCGGGCAGATAGGCGGTGAACAGATGCGAGCACAGATAGGTGACATAGGCGCCCAGGATCATGAACTCGCCATGGGCCATGTTGATCACGCCCATCTGGCCGAAGATCACCGCCAGCCCGAGCGCCATCAGCACATAGACCGAGAACAGGATCAGCCCGGCGAAGCCCTGCATCGCCAGGATCGAGCCGAGGTCGCCGAAGGAATAGCCGAAGATCATCGCGATCACTCCGCGCTAGGGCCGCCAAGACAGGCCCCGGCCCGCGAGGGCCGGGGCGGCCACGCGCTACTGGTAACCCTTGGGGAAGGGATTGGGCTCCATCAGCCCGGCGGTCTCATAGATCACATCGTACTGCCCGTCGGTGCGCGCCCGGCCGACCCGGGTCTTGCTCCACAGATGATGGTTCTCGTGGATGCGCACATATCCCTCCGGCGCGCCCTTGAATTCCACCCCCGGCGAGGCGGCGGCGATCTTGTCCACATCGAAGCTGCCGGCCTTCT
The DNA here is from genome assembly GCA_027311165.1 of bacterium. Classification (GTDB taxonomy): domain Bacteria; phylum Pseudomonadota; class Alphaproteobacteria; order Acetobacterales; family Acetobacteraceae; genus DAICZL01. The sequence continues at coordinate 7,196 of DAICZL010000156.1, read as the reverse complement.
CGGCGGTGAGCTTCCACAGCCAGGGACCGAGATAGGCGGCCTGGGTGACATCGCCGATCACGACGTTCTGGCCCCACATCTTCTTGAAGGCCGGCACGAACAGCTTGTTGTTCGGATTGTCGAGCGACTGGAAGTATTTCATGCAGGCATAGGCGCCGGCGATGTTCTCCCCGCCGATACCCAGAATCTCGTCCTCGGTGACCGAGATGGTCATCAGATTCTGCTTGCTCAGATCGATGCCGGCGGCCTTCAGCTGCTTGTAGAAGGCGACGTTCGATCCGCCGACGATGATCGCGTAGATCACATCGGGCTTTTTCAGCTTCATCTTGTTGATGACGGAATTGAACTGGGTGTTGCCGAGCGGGAAATACTCCTCGCCCACCACCTCCAGCCCGTGCTTGTCCACGATGTGCTTGCGGGCGATCTTGTTGGAGGTGCGCGGCCAGATGTAGTCCGACCCCAGCAGATAGAAGGTCTTGGCCCCCTTCTCCTTGATGATCCAGTCGAGCCCGGCAAGGATCTGCTGCGTCGCCTCCTGCCCGGTGTAGATCACGTTCTTCGACTGCTCCAGACCCTCGTAGAAGGTCGGATAGTAAAGCATGCCGTTGTACTGTTCGAACACCGGCAGCACCGCCTTGCGCGAGGCCGAGGTCCAGCAGCCGAACACCGAGGCGCATTTGTCGTTGACCAGCAGCTTCTTCGCCTTCTCGGCAAAGGTCGGCCAGTCGCTCGCGCCATCCTCCTGGATGAACTTGATCTGCCGGCCGAGTACCCCGCCCGCCGCATTGATCTGGTCGATCGCGAGCTTCTCGGCTTCCACCGAACCGGTCTCGCTGATCGCCATGGTGCCGGTCACCGAGTGCAGGATGCCCACGGTCACGGTATCGTCGGTGACCGCGAGCCCGGTCGTGTTCACCGCCGCGGTGGCGGGCTTGTCGGCGCGTGCAGCGCGCGGCAGCAGCGCGGCGGCCGGCAGCGCCGCCATGCCCTGCAGCAGGCGCCGGCGCAGAGCCGAAGCGGGCGCGCGGTCGTCACTGTGTCCAGTCATTGAGATCCCCCGGTCCGGGGCGCCTGGTTGCATCACGCTGGCGCGCCCCTGTCATGCGCTACGATCACCGCTCCGCCTGCGCTGCAACATACGTCAATCGACGTACGCGCCCGGCCGGCCCGGGAGCGGCATTTCGATCCTATAAAACCAGTGTCGGAATAATTTCAGATTGCACCCACCTGCTCCCCACCCGGCCCAGGCGCGAATGCGCGTGACGCGGACGCAACGCTTGCCCATACTGCACCGCCGGCGCCGGGCAGCGGCCAGCTCTGGTCCGCGGCAGACCGGCAATGACCGACACCGATGATGACGGAGCACAAGGCGATCGCCCGGCCCACAACCATGCCGCCCTGCCACTGACATGTCCGGACGCCAGCGCATCGTCCGCATCCGGCGCGACTACAACCGATGGGTGGGTAACCAGACGCTCGAGGACTACTCGCTGCGCTTCACCGCCAAGAGCGCCCGGCGCTGGTCGGCCATGGGGGTCGCGAACACCGCGCTCGGGGCGATCTCGTTCCTGGCGCTGGAGGCGATCGGCGGGGCCATCACCCTCAGCTTCGGTTTCACCAACGCGGTCGCGGCCATCCTCGCGGTGGGGGCGCTGATCTTCGCGACCGGCCTGCCGATCGCCTATTACGCGGCCCGCTATGGGGTCGATATCGATCTGCTGACCCGCGGCGCCGGCTTCGGCTATATCGGCTCCACCATCACCTCGCTGATCTACGCCAGCTTCACCTTCATCTTCTTCGCGATCGAGGCGGCGATTCTCGCCACGATGCTGCAGACCTGCTTCGCCATCCCGCCCTGGATCGGCTATATCCTGTGCGCCGTCGCGGTGATCCCCCTGGTCACCCACGGCATCACCTTCATCAGCCGCTTCCAGCGCTGGACCCAGCCGCTCTGGCTGGTGCTGCAGCTGCTGGCCTTCCCCTTCATCGCCGCGTCCGGCACCGGCAGCCTGCGCGCCTGGAGCGACTTCCCGGGCCTTGCCGGCGAGGGCGGGTTCAACCTCGCGCTGTTCGGAGCCGCCGCCTCGGTGGTGGTCTCGCTGATCGCGCAGATCGGCGAACAGGTGGATTTTCTGCGCTTCCTGCCCGAGCCGCGTCCCGGCCGCTCGCGCGGCTGGTGGCTCGCGCTGCTGGCGGCGGGGCCGGGCTGGATCGTGATCGGCATGCTGAAGATGCTGGCCGGATCGTTCCTGGCGACCCTCGCGCTGCGCGCCGGGCTGAGCGCGGAGCTGGCCAGCCAGCCCACCGAGATGTACCGCGTCGCCTTCGGCTATGTGCTGCCCTCGGCCACCGGGGCGCTGGTGCTGGCCGCGGTGTTCGTCGCCGTCTCGCAGGTGAAGATCAACATCACCAACGCCTATGCCGGCTCGATCGCCTGGTCGAATTTCTTCTCCCGCCTGACCCACAGCCATCCCGGCCGCGTCGTCTGGCTGGTGTTCAACGTGGCGATCGCCCTGCTGCTGATGGAACTCGGCATCTATCGGGCGATCGAGCATATCCTCTCGCTCTACTCGCTTCTGGCCGCCGCCTGGGTCGGCGCGCTGGTCGCCGATCTGGTGGTGAACAAGCCGCTCGGCCTCAGCCCGCGCCATATCGAGTTCAAGCGGGCGCATCTCTATGGCATCAACCCGGTGGGCGTCGGCGCCATGGCGCTCGCGCTGGCGGTCTCGCTGCTGGCCTTCGGGGGGGTGTTCGGCGTCATGGCCGGGCTGTTCGCGCCCTTCCTCGCCTTCGCCGCCGCTTTCGCCGCCGCCCCGGCGATCGCGCTCGCCACCGGGGGGCGGTTCTATCTCGCGCGCAAGCCGCGCCGGCACTGGGCCGCGCGCGCCACCCTGCGCTGCTGTATCTGCGAGCACGATTTCGAGCCCGAGGACACCGCTTTCTGCCCGGCCTATGCGGGACCGATCTGCTCGCTGTGCTGTTCGCTCGATGCCCGCTGCGGGGATGGCTGCAAGCCGGCCGGACCGTCCGCCGCGGCGGTGCTGGCCCCGCTCGCCGCCCGCCTGCCGGCGCCGCTGCGCGCTGCCATGGGCGGGCTGTTCGGCAGCTATCTCGGCACGCTGGCACTGTTCGCGGGCGCGATCGGGGCGATCCTGGCCGCGATCTACTGGCAGACCGCGCCCGATCTGCCCGCCGACCGGTCGGTGATCGCCGGCGCGTTCTGGCAGGCCTTCTTCATTCTGGTGGTGATCGCCGGCATCGCCGCCTGGCTGCTGGTGCTGGCGCTCGAAAGCCGCCGCGTCGCCCAGGAGGAGAGCCGGCGGCAGACCACCCTGCTGCTGAGCGAGATCCGTGCCCACCGGCGCACCGACGCCGCCCTGCAACGGGCCAAGGAAGCGGCCGAGGCGGCGAATCTCGCCAAGAGCCGCTACGTGGTCGGCATCAGCCATGAGCTGCGCTCGCCGCTCAACGCCATCCTGGGCTATGCGCAATTGCTGGAACGCGACCCGTCGATCCCGCCGGCGCGGCTGAACGGCGTGCGCATCATCCGCCGCAGCGGCGAACACCTGGCCGGGCTGATCGAGGGGCTGCTCGACATCTCCAAGATCGAGGCCGGGCGCATCGACATCTATCGCGACAAGGTGCGGATCGGGGAGTTCCTCGACCAGCTGGTGGCGATGTTCCGCCTGCAGGCCGAGGCGCGCGGCATCGGCTTCGCCTTCCACCGGGTCGGGCGGATGCCCGAGGTGGTCCACACCGATGAGAAGCGGCTGCGCCAGATCCTGATCAATCTGCTGTCCAACGCCATCAAGTTCACCGATGCCGGCGAGGTCACGCTGTCGGTGCGCTGGCGCAGCGAAGTGGCCGAGTTCGAGGTGCGCGACACCGGGCGGGGCATCCGCGAGGCGGATCTCGGGCGTATCTTCGAGCCCTTCCAGCGCATCGAGGCGCCGGACGGACCCGCTCCCCCCGGCGTCGGGCTCGGGCTGACCATCACCAAGCTGCTGACCGAGATCATGGGCGGGCAGATCTCGGTGGTCTCCCGCCCCGGCGAGGGCAGCTGTTTCCAGGTCAAGCTGATGCTCTCCGACACCGAGGCGCCCGCCGAAACGCGCCGGCCGGAACGGCTGATCGCGGGCTACCAGGGCCGGCGGCTGGTGGCGCTGGTCGCCGATGACGATGCCGCCCATCGCAGCCTGATCGCCGATCTGCTCGGCCCGCTCGGCTTCACCCTGCTGAGCGCGCCGGACGGAGCCACCTGCCTGACGCTGGCCGCGCGCCACCGGCCGGATCTGTTCCTGATCGACATCAGCATGCCGGGGATGAGCGGCTGGGACCTCGCGCGGGAATTGCGCCGGGCGGGCCATGCCGAGGCCGCGATCATCGTCATCTCGGCCAATGTGCTCGATCTGCTGGCGGCGCCGTCCGAGGGCGACAGCCACGACGATGTGATGACCAAGCCGATCGGTATCGCCGCATTGCTCGAAAAGATCCGCCAGCGGCTCGACATCGACTGGCTGGAGGACAGCTCGGGTCCCGCCGGGACCTTCGCCGCCCGCGCCCTCCCTGCGCCGGCGCCGGGCAGACCGCAGGAGGCGTCCCCGCCACGCCAGTCGATACCCGCGCAGCAGGCGATCCGCCTGCCGGGGCGGCAGCTCGACGAACTGCGCGAACTCGGGACGATCGGCTATGTCCGGGCGATCCATGCGCGGCTCGACGAGATCGCGCAGGAGCAGCCGGCGCTCGCTTCCTCCGTCGAGCGGCTGCGGGCGCTGGTCGCGGCGTTCCGGATGAAGGAATTCATGGCCGCGCTGGATGCCGCCAGCGCCGAGCCCGGCTGAAGGACCGTGCAGGAGTGCCGCCCCGCAGGCGATCGGACCGGACGGCCCGCTGGCGGGGGCGGCGCGGGATCGGCTGCGCCCTGGCCCTTCCCCCTTGCTCCGCGGGGAAGAAGCCCTTGCCGTGGCGCGATCTGCCCTGCCGCCTTCGCGGAGCCTGACCATGCAGGCGCGTGACATCGTGCTGATCGTGGATGACAGCCCCGGCACGCTCGGCATGCTGACCGAGGTGCTGGAACAGGCCGGATTCACCGTGCTGATCGCCGCCGACGGACCGGCGGCGATCACGCTGGTGCAGCGCGTCACCCCCGACATCGTGCTGATGGACGCGATCATCCCGGAGATGGACGGGTTCGAGATCTGCCGCCGCATCAAGCGCGTCCGCGGCATGGAGGCGGTGCCGGTGATCTTCATGACCGGATTGTCGGAGACCGAGCACGTGATCCGCGGGCTGGAGGCCGGCGGGGTGGACTATGTGACCAAGCCGGTCGCGCCCGATGAGATCATCGCCCGCATCCGGGTGCATCTGGCCAATGCGCGGCTGACCCGCAGCGCCCAGGTGGCGCTGGACGCGGCCGGGCGGTTCCTGCTGGCCGCCGACCGCGGCGGAGGCGTGCTGTGGTGCACGCCCCAGGCGGCACGCCTGCTCGGCGCGGAACAGACATTGCTGGCGCCGGAACTGCGGCTGTGGCTCGCGCGCCTCGCCGAAGACGCCGAGGGCCGGGCGCCGGAGCGCAGCATGACCCTGGCCGCGCCGGGCGGACGGCAGATCGAAGTCTCGTTCATCGGGCGGATCGGCCCGGGCGAGTTCCTGCTGCGCCTGGTCGAGGCCGATCCGCAGGCGGATGCGATGATCCTGCGCCAGCGTCTGGGGGTGACGGCGCGCGAGGCCGAGGTGCTGCTGTGGATCGCCCGCGGCAAGGCCAACCGCGACATCGCCGAGATTTTGGGGCTGAGCCCGCGCACGGTGAACAAGCATCTGGAACAGATCTTCGCCAAGCTCGGCGTCGAGAACCGGGCCTCGGCGGCCGCATTGGCGCTGCGCACCCTGGGCGGCGGCTGAGCGGCACCTGGCCCTGGCGGGGCAAAGCCCATCATCGCGAAGTCAAGACAAGGCCAGAGGGCGCCACCCTCTGGACTCCCGCCGGGGCCTTGGCCCCAGCCCCCTTTCACTGATGGCCAGCCCCCTTTCACTGGTGGGGAATACCCCCGGGACTGCGGGTCCCACGGACAGCGGGGGCAGAGCCCTCGCCCTGGCCTCCCGCCTCGCCCCGTCACCCAGGCTTGCCGCCGCCCGCCCGGCAAAGATATCTAATCCCGCGACAACCAAGCAGTCAGACCCATGCACCCCACCCGCCTGCTGATCATCGGCGCCGGCCCGGCCGGCTATACCGCCGCCATCTATGCCGCCCGCGCCAGCCTGGAACCGGTGCTGCTGACAGGGCTGCAGCCGGGCGGGCAGCTCACCATCACCACCGATGTCGAGAACTATCCGGGCTTCGCCGAGGTCATCCAGGGCCCCTGGCTGATGGAGCAGATGGCCAGCCAGGCCGCGCATGTCGGCACAAACATCGTCAACGACCTGATCACCGAGGTGGATTTCACCGCCAGCCCGTTCCGCTGCCGCGCCGATTCCGGCGATCTCTACCTGGCCGAGACGGTGGTGATCGCGACCGGGGCCGAGGCGCGCTGGCTCGGCCTGCCATCCGAAGCCAGGCTGCGCGGAGCCGGGGTATCCGCCTGCGCCACCTGCGACGGGTTCTTCTTCCGCGGCAAGCGCGTCGCCGTGGTCGGCGGGGGCAACACCGCGGTCGAGGAGGCTTTGTTCCTTACCCACCACGCCGCCGAGGTGGTGCTGATCCATCGCCGCGACACGCTGCGCGCCGAACGCATCCTGCAGCGCCGGCTGCTCGCCCATCCGCGGATCCGGGTGGTCTGGGACAGCGTGGTCGAGGAGATCGAGGGGACCGGCCAGCCGGCGACGGTGAGCGGGGTGCGCCTGGCCAATATCCGCACCGGCGCGATCTCGCATCTGGCGGTGGACGGAGTGTTCATCGCCATCGGCCATACCCCGAACACCGCGCTGTTCGCCGGCCAGCTGGCGATGGATGCCGATGGCTACCTGATCACCGCACCCGACAGCACAGCCACCAGCGTGCCCGGCGTGTTCGCCGCGGGCGATGTGCAGGACCGGGTGTTCCGCCAGGCGGTCACCGCCGCCGGCACCGGCTGCATGGCGGCGCTGGAGGCCGAGAAATATCTCGCCGAGCGCTCCGGCGAGGGCGCTCTGGCCGGCGACTGAACGCGAGGCGCCCGGGCGGTGCGACCCCCAGGGGGCGCGACCCAGGGGGCGCGACC
>DAICZL010000152.1 GCA_027311165.1 bacterium | reverse complement strand
GTACATGGGATAGAACAGGAACCCGAGCTGCACGATCCCCTGGCCCCAGGCCGGCGTCGGCACCGTCTGAGTGTTGCCGCCGAAATGCGCCCGGACGGCTTCGACGAAGCCGATGCCGGCGCCGAAGGTGACCAGGATCTGGTCCTCGTGCGGGCGGTTGTAGAACAGGCGGACCAGCACGCGCTCCAGCGCCACGCCCACCACCACCATGAACACCCCGCCGGCCATGATGCCGAGCAGGAACGAGCCGGTGGCATCCATCACCACGTACATCGCGTAGGCGCCCAGCATGAACAGCGCGCCGTGGGCGAAGTTCAGCACGCCGAGCGTGCCGAGGATGATCGTCAGCCCGCTCGCGACCAGCGCGAGCAGGGTTCCGAGCGCCAGGCCGTTGAAGGCCTGGGACAGCAGCAGCGCGGTGCTGGGCATCGGCCTTAGGTGTAGGGACCGAGCTTGCAGCCGAGGAACGCCGGCGGGCTGACCGCCTGCTCGCCCGGGATCAGATCGACGATGTTGAACACGTCATCCTTGTTCTTCATCGCCTTGGGCGCGTTCGCCACCACCACCGGGATCGGGCGGATCAGCTGGTGGTCCTCGGCGCGGTACCAGACCTTACCGAGGGTGGAATCGAACGGGACGGATTTCGAGGCTTCCAGGGTCTTGATCACCGCCGGGGGATAGAACGTCTTGGCCCGCTCCACCGCCAGCGCCCAGAGATAGGTCTGCATATAGCCGATATTGGCGCCCCAGGCCGGGGTGTAGTGGAATTTCGCGCGGAACGCATCGACGAAGCGCTTGGACAGCGGGAACTTGTCTTCCAGCTTCCAGTACCAGTCCATGGTGCCGAACACGCCCTGCATCAGCTGCGCGCCGGTCTCCTGCCCCTGGAACGAGGAGATGTTCGGCACCACCATCTGCATCTTCTTGAAGATGCCGAACTGCGCGCCCTGCTTGGTGGAATTGACCGCCTGCGCCGCGAACTCGATATTGACGAAGATGTCGGCGCCTGAATTGGCGATATTCAGCAGCGCCGAGCTGTAATCGGAGGTGGCCAGCGGGATTACCACCTTCGCCGCCGTGGTCCAGCCATACGGCTTGGTGAATTCGGCGAAGGAGCGGAACACCGAGTGCCCATAATTGTAGTCCGGCACCAGGTACGCCACCTTCTTGCCGCGCCCGTAATGCTGCGCGGCGATCGGCGCGAGCGCCTTGCACGCCATGTAGGCGGAGGGCTGCGAGCGGAATCCATACCGCTGGCAATCATGCCCGGTGGTGGCGTTCGCGCCTGACGCCCCCACCATGTTCAGCACGTGATCGCGCTGCGCGAGCTCCTCCACCGCCACCGCCTCGGCCGAGGACACGCAGCCGGTGATCATGATCGCCTTGTCGCGCTGGATGAACTGCGTCTGCGCCTGCACCGCGACGTTCGGCTTCAGCTCCGAATCGGCCACGCCGAATTTGATCTGCTTGCCCAGCACGCCCTTGCCCTTGAGGCCCCAGGCCTGCGGATTGGCGCCGCCAGCGTTGATCTCGGCGAAGGCGAGCTCGTAGCCTTTCACATGGTCCTTGCCGTCGGCCGAATAGGGGCCGGTCAGCGGGCTGGTGACGCCGACGAACACCGAATCTCCCGCGGTACCGGCCGGATAGGTGCCGAGCGGCCCATCCGCCGCGCGCGCCAGATCGGCCCACAGCCCGGGTACCATTAGGCCCCCGGCCGAGCCGAGGCCAAGTTGCAGAGCCTGCCGCCGGGCCAGGCCGGCGGCGTTGCGTGAGTTTTCCATGGTTCGTCTCCCTTGAGCGTTTCGGACGCGGCGTCTCGCCGCACCAACCGTCGCCCACGCTTTGCTCCCTGTGCTGCCGGGTTAGGCGCAAACCCGGCCCGGCTCAAGGGGCGTTTACTCCTCGCCCCAAGCCCGGCGGCGGTATACGGGCAGGGGCCGCGCCGCAT
>DAICZL010000232.1 GCA_027311165.1 bacterium | reverse complement strand
CGCCTGGATCACCCGTAACCGCCGCCTCGCCAGGGACGTCGGGGCCACCCTCAAATCCGCCGCGGCCTTCCTCCATGCCGCTTCCGCCATCCGCCTCCTCGGGTGCATCGCTCGTTGCATATGAGATTCGAGAGAGAGTCTGATCGTGCGGGCGAAGAAGCCTGGCAAAATCGATCGCGCCTGTCATCGCAGGGTTCTCCCGGACGCGGGGGCGTCTCGAGACCCCCCGTGTATGGGGGGGGGCACAGGCCAGGGCGCTGCCGCGATTTCCCCCCCCCGCGCTGGCCAGCCCCTTGCCCCTCGCCTGCGCGGCGGCTGCTTCAGGGTGAACCGCTCTGACCAGTCCAGACCCCCTTGCCCCTCGCCTGCGCGGCGGCTGCCCCGCGACGAAATCAGGTCCGGAGCCCCGGCGCCAGTCCGCAGGGTGCAGCCCGCTGACGCTTGCAGTCTCCGGTTGCCGCAACGGCGCTGCCGATCCCTCCGATGGCGGGTTCACCGCCCGTGTCAGCTTGACCGGGCAGCCCGTTTCAGCCACACACCGCCCGCCCGGGCGGGCGCGATGCCGGCGACTCTGCTTCTCCTCGTCGTTGCGGCGGCCTTCGTGGCGGTCAATCCGGCCCGTCGCGGGCATTTTGGCGCGACCAGAGGAGAATTCCATGCGCGAGAGCGGCGAGTATCTGTTCACTTCCGAATCGGTGTCGGAGGGGCATCCGGACAAGGTCGCGGACCGCATCAGCGACACGGTCCTGGACGCGTTCCTCGCCGCCGATCCCTATGCGCGCGTGGCCTGCGAAACGCTGGTGACCACCAACCGCATCGTGCTGGCCGGCGAGACCCGCGGGCCGGACACGGTCACCCCCGACTACCTGGCCCATCTGGCGCGCATGGCGGTGCACGACATCGGCTATGACCAGCCCGGCTTCAGCTGGAAGAACGCCGAGGTGTTCTGCCATCTGCACGCGCAATCGGCCGATATCGCCAAGGGCGTGGATGCCGGCGGCAACAAGGACGAGGGCGCCGGCGATCAGGGCATCATGTTCGGCTATGCCTGCCGCGAGACGCCGGAGCTGATGCCCGCGCCGCTGTTCTACGCCCATCTGATCCTGCGCCGGATCAGCGAGATGCGGCGTAACCGTGACAAGATGGTGGAGGGACTGCAGCCGGACGCCAAGAGCCAGGTGACGCTGCGCTATGTCGATGGCAAGCCGGTCGGCGCCACCAGCATCGTCGTCTCGACCCAGCACGACGAAGGCATGGAGCAGGCCGAGATCAAGCGCCTGCTGTGGCCGATCGTCGAGAGCAGCCTGCCCGATGGCTGGATGCCGACCGAACGCGAGTTCTATGTGAACCCGACCGGGCAGTTCGTGATCGGCGGTCCGGACGGGGATTGCGGGCTGACCGGGCGGAAGATCATCGTCGATACCTATGGCGGGGCGGCGCCGCATGGTGGCGGTGCGTTCAGTGGCAAGGACCCGACCAAGGTCGACCGCAGCGCCGCCTATGGCTGCCGGTATCTCGCCAAGAACGTCGTCGCTGCCGGCCTGGCCGAGAAATGCACCCTGCAGATCAGCTACGCGATCGGGGTTTCCCATCCATTGTCGGTCTATGTCGATCTGCACGGCACCGGCCATGGCGTGGACGAGACCCGGCTGGAGACGGTGCTGCGCGATCTGATGGATCTGTCGCCGCGCGGCATCCGCGAGCATCTGCGCCTGAACCGGCCGATCTATGCCGTGACCTCGGCCTATGGGCATTTCGGCCGCGAGCCGGACGAGGAGAAGGGCACGTTCACCTGGGAGCGGACGGATCTGGTGCCGGCGCTGAAGGCGGCGCTGGGCCGGTAAGGGGCGGGAAGGCCAGAGGGTTCTGCGCTCCGGGGCAGAAACCGGGGCATCTGCCCCAGCCGCCGTTCGCTGGCCAGACGCTGTTTGCTGGCCAGACGCGGTTCGCTGGCCATGCGCGGTTCGCTGGGGGCTGATCTCCACGGGGCTCGGGTCCCTCGATACCGGGTTGCTGGATACCGGGTCCCTGGATATCGGGTCTGCGGATTTCGGGTCGACGGATATCGGTTCCCTGGCTCGTCCCGATGGCCCATGGTGGCAGAGCAGCGGCGTTTTCCCGTCACAGCCATGAAACCCCCTCCGGACCGTCTCTACGGCCGGCGCAGCGGCCACAGGCTGCGCCCCCGCCAGCTGCTTCTGCTGGAGCAGACCCTGCCGCGGCTGGCGCTGGAAACCCCGCTGCCCGATTTCCCCCGCCGCCATCTGGAAGTGGGCTTCGGCGGCGGCGAGCACGTGCTGGCCCAGATCGCCGCCGAGCCCGACGCGCTGCTGATCGCCTGCGAGGTGTTCGCGAACGGCATCTGCTCGCTGCTCTCCCGCCTGGTGGCGGAGGGCGGCGAGGCGAGCGCGGCGCTGCCCCGCAATCTGCGCGTGTTTACCAGTGATGCGCGCCGGCTGATCGCGGCGCTGCCCGCAGCCTCGCTCGACCGGCTGTTCCTGATGTTCCCCGATCCCTGGCCGAAGATCCGCCACGCGAAACGCCGCTTCGTGCATCCCTCCTCGCTGCCGGCGCTGGCGCTGGTGCTGCGCGCGGGGGCGGAATGGCGGATCGCGACCGATGATCCGACCTATCAGCACTGGGTGGCCGAGGTGCTGGCGGGCCAGACCCTGTTCGAGGCGCCGCCGCCGGCGCGCACCCGCCCCGCGCTCTGGCCACCGACACGCTACGAGGCCAAGGCCCTCGCTGCCGGCCGCACGCCGCTCTACTGGTCGCTGATCCGGACGGATCGGCCGGTCGAGGCCTAGTGTCCCGATTCCGAAATTCGCAGCCTTGAAATGTGGTCGGAACCGGGACACCAGCTCCTTGTTTTCAGTGGCCTGCTGATCCCCGAACTTCGCGGTGAGGAACCGCGAACTTCGAGGGCAGGACACGAGAGCAACATCCGATCAGATGGCCTCATCTGATCGGATAAATTGCCCGGTAAAACAGAGCGTAAGAGCGGTGCCGGATCGTCTATCGGATCGGGCATCGCTCCAGAGCGCGACCGGAACCGGTTCGATCGGAACCGCGGTCCGCTTCCACTCCAACTCGCTGTTTTATCGCGCAATGTCATCGCGGTTGAAGTCGACCCGATGCGGTCAACCTGACGCGATCGTGCTTTCGGGGGCGGCAACGCCGAAGGACTCTGCCCCGTGGCCTTTCTGATCGCCCGCCGGCCGCCCGCGCCCGGCGGCGATCGCGCGGCCCCAACGCAGTGCCGGGCGTTCGACCGCATGATGCAGCCACCAGGCGGCGGCCAGTGGCAGCAGCACCGACCCCGGCAGGAAGCCCAGATCGAACAGCGCGCCGTCGCCGCCGGCGATCCCGGCCAGGCCCACGCCGAGCAGCTTCTGGATCGGCTCGTTGACCAGGTACAGCGGATAGGACAGCGCCCCGAGCCAGAGCAGCGGTTTTGCCGCGAGGGCTGCCGCGAGTGGCCGCAGAAACCGGCGGTCGGGCAGCAGTTGCGCCGCCAGACAGGCGGTCCAGACCAAGGGCGGCAGCAGCTTGCCGGCCCCGCCGGGCTGCAGGGTGGAAAGCGCCAGGGTGGCCGCCAGAACCACCAGATAGGCAGCGGACGGGCGGGCCCGCCTCGCGCCCCCGGCACTGCCTGCGGATGCGGCTTCCCCCGGCCCGGCCCGTGCGGGCAGCATCGCGGCGCTCACGATGCCCAGCGCGAAATACTGGGCCTTGTTGGGCAGGAAGGCGCGGCTGAACCGCAGCGGCGGCGGCGCGAACGCGGCCCAGGCGGCGCCGGATGCGGCCAGCGCCAGGAACAGCGCCGCCAGCCGTAGCGGGGGCACCGGCGCGCGGCCCATCCTGGCGGCGGCGAGGGCCATCAGCGCATAGAACTGCCACTCGGTGGAAAGGCTCCAGGAGGCGCCGAGGAAGGACACCCAGGCATAGGGCAGGCTGCCGTCGGGCAGCAGCCCATGGGTCATGGTCAGATGGGCGAGCACATGGGCGCCCCAGGCGGCCGGCCAGCCGGTGGACCAGATGCCATGCGCCAGGCTGTCGGCGGCCACCCAGGGCATGGCGGGCAGCGGATCGGGCAGGGCCTCCACGCCGATCGATGCGGCGAACACCACCAGGAAGACCGGGAAGATGCGGCTCGCCCGCGCGATCAGGAAGGGGAGGGGCTGCCAGGCGAAACTGTCGAGCGACCCCATGATGACGAGCCCGCTCAGCACGAAGAACATGTCCACCGCGGCGGTGCCGTGCGAGGCCGCCGCGGCGACTCGGTCGAGCGGGGGCGGCAGCGCGAGGAATGGCGCCAGATGCGAGACCAGGACGTAGGAGGCGAGCAGCCCGCGCAGCCCGTCCAGGCAGAGGAGGCGCGGCATCTCATGGACCTCCGATTGTGAAGATCAGCGTATTTGTAACTCTCGATTGTGGTTTGTCGCAACCATCGGTTAGGGTCTGGACCTTCTGGGGGGCGGGTTTCACCGATCCCGTCATCGCCGCCTTGCAATCGGCGTGTCATCTGGCTATTTGATCGCCACACTCATTCTCCGCGACGTTTACGGGGGGTGGCCTTAACGGGCCGCCTTTTTTGTTTTGGATCAGGATCAGCCCCGCCCTGCCGGCCTGGACTCCAGGCTGGCCGAGATCATCGCTCCCACGCTGTCGGGCATGGGGTTCGAACTGGTGCGTGTGCTGGTGCTGGGGCGTGAGCGGCCGACCGTGCAGGTGATGGCCGACCGTGCCGACGGGGCGCTGATCTCGGTCGAGGATTGCGAGGCGATCAGTCATGCGATCGGCGCGGTGCTGGATGTCGAGAATCCGATCCCTGGCGCCTGGACGCTGGAGGTGAGCTCGGCCGGCATCGATCGTCCGCTGACCCGGGCGAAAGACTGGGAGCGGTTCGCCGGGCACGAGGCGCGTGCCGAGACTGCGATGCCGGTGGCGGGTCGGCGGCGGTTTGCCGGGATCGTGCTGGGGTCGGACGGGACGCAGGCGCGTCTGCGTCTGGAGGATGGGACCGAGGTCGCGCTGCCCTTGTCCGAGATCCGCCGTGCCAAGCTGGTGCTGACCGATGCGCTGATCGCTGCCAGCGCCCCCACGAACCGGACCAACTGAGAGGTGAGCATGGATACCGCCGTCGCCCGTCCCGAGCTTCTGCTGGTGGCCGATGCCGTCGCCCGCGAGAAATCGATCGACCGGGAGGAAGTGCTCGAGGCCATGGAGCAGGCCATCCAGAAGGCCGGCCGCGCCAAATACGGCCACGAGAAGGACATCCGCGCCACGATCGACCGCAAGACCGGCGATGTGCGCCTGTCGCGCTGGACCGAGGCGGTGGAGGCGGTGGAGAACGAGGAGACCCAGATCCCGCTGCACATCGCGAGGAAGTTCAAGCCCGATATCGAACTCGGCGGGCATCTGGTCGATCCGCTGCCGCCGATCGATTTCGGCCGCATCGCGGCGCAGACCGCCAAGCAGGTGATCGTGCAGCGGGTGCGCGAATACGAGCGCAAGAAGCAGTACGACGAGTTCAAGGACCGGGTCGGGGAGATCATCAACGGCACGGTGAAGCGCACCGAGTACGGCAATCTGATGGTCGAGGTGGGCCGGGCCGAGGCGCTGCTGCGCAAGGACGAGCTGATCCCGCGCGAGAGTTTCCGCAACGGCGACCGCGTGCGCGCCTATATCTACGACGTGCGGGAGGAGCCGCGCGGCCCGCAGGTGTTCCTCTCGCGCACCCATCCCAATTTCCTGGCCAAGCTGTTCGCCCAGGAAGTGCCCGAGATCTATGACGGCATCATCGAGATCAAGGCGGTGGCCCGCGATGCCGGGTCGCGCGCCAAGATGGCGGTGATCAGCCGCGACAGCTCGATCGATCCGGTGGGTGCCTGTGTCGGCATGCGCGGCTCGCGCGTGCAGGCGGTGGTGGCGGAGCTGCAGGGCGAGAAGATCGACATCATTCCGTGGAGCCCGCAGGCCGCGACCTTCGTGGTGAACGCGCTGGCGCCGGCCGAGGTGACCAAGGTGGTGATGGACGAGGAGGCCGGGCGGGTCGAGGTGGTGGTGCCCGACGAGCAGCTGTCCCTCGCGATCGGCCGGCGCGGCCAGAACGTGCGCCTGGCCAGCCAGCTGACCCGCTGGGACATCGACATTCTGACCGAGGCCGAGGAGAGCGAGCGCCGGCAGGAGGAATTCCGCCGCCGCAGCGGGCTGTTCGTCGAGGCGCTCGACGTTGACGACGTGATCGCGGGATTGCTGGTCACGGAAGGCTTCACGACCTTAGAGGAGCTGGCTTACGTGGTACCTGAGGAACTCGCCGAGATCGAAGGCTTCGACGAGACCATCGCCGCCGAACTGATCCGCCGCGCCGACGCCTTCCTGACCCGCCGTGATGCCGAGCTGACCGAACGGCGCCAGGCACTCGGCGTGACCGAGGACGTGGCGGCGATCGAGGCGCTCAGCCCGGCCATGCTGGTCGCGCTGGGCGAGAAGGGGGTCAAGACGCTCGACGACCTCGCCGATCTGGCCTCCGACGAGCTGATCGAGATCGTTGGCGCCGAGGCGATGGACGAGGCGACGGCGAATGGCGTGATCATGGCCGCCCGCGCCCACTGGTTCGGCGAGGACGCCGCCGGGGAGGCGCCGGGCGCGTCGGAAGCGGTTGCAGGGGAGGCCGATCACGACTGATCCTGCAATTCTTCCGAATGCGCACGGGCCGGCCGCCACGGGCGGGCCGCAGGTGATACCGTCGGGCGGGTCCGCGCAGGACCTCGTCCGGGACGGTGTGGCGTGTCGGGACGCGGCGGCGGGCCTGCCTGCACTGGCGGGGCGGGCGCCGGTGGCGGAAACCGGACCGGTGGAGATCGGGCTGGCGGAGACCGGACCGGTGGAGATCGGGCTGGCGGAGACCGGCTCTGGCGCGTCTGGCCTTCAGGGCGCGGCCTCGCCGGATGATCGGGGTGGCAGTGCCGCCACAGGAAATGAAGCTCCGCAGAAGGCCGGCCCGGGAGATGCGGGGGCCGATGCCGAGGCGGAGGGCGAGACCGGCCCGTTGCGCCGCTGTATCGTCACCCGCGAGCGTCTGGCGCGCGAGCGGATGCTTCGTTTCGTCGTGGGGCCCGATCTGGTGCTGGTCCCCGACCTGGCTGCACGGCTGCCCGGCCGGGGAATCTGGTTGAGCGCGGTGGGGGATGTGATAGAAACCGCGCGGCTGCGTGGCGCCTTTGCCCGGGCCGCGCGCGGATCCGTTACGGTGCCGGCGGATCTGGCGATGCAGATCGAGGCTGGGTTGCGGCGGCGGATCGCCGAGACCCTGGGTCTTGCCCGCCGCGCCGGACAAGCGGTGGCCGGTTTCACGAAGGCAGGCGCGTGGCTGGAGCAGGGGCGGGCCGCGCTGGTGCTGCAGGCTGCCTATGGCAGTCCCGAGGAACGGGCGCGGTTCACCGGCGGGGGCGCGCGGCGGGATGTGAAAGTGCTGACCCCCCTGACCGCGGAGGCGCTGGGCAGGGTGTTCGGCAGGGACCAGGCCGTCCATGTCGCAGTCGCGCCGGGCCGGCTGGCCGAGACGCTGGCGATCGAGGCGGAGCGTCTGGCTGGGGTGACCCGGCGGAGTGGGACGGAAGGGAATGCGATCGGTCGAAAGCACGCCCGCACGGCACGGCCCGACCGGGCGGGGATCGGCGGGAGCGGGACGGGCGGTGGCGCTCCGGCTGCAGCCAAAGCGGCTGACGCCAAAATGGCTGGGGCCGGCGCGGTTGGGGCCGACGCGGTCGGGGCCGATGCGGGCGATACGAAGAAGGGCGACACGAATAAGGGCGACGCGATCCGGGGCGGGACCATGGTGACCGGAGCGAACGTGTCAGAGCCCGGATTGGCCCGACCCGGATTGCCCGGGGCGGAGATGGCCGGGCCCGGCACCGGTGTCGCGCGCAGGGACGCAAGCGGCCCGGCGGGCGTGATGGGCGTATCGAGGACGGGTCTCGACCGGACGGGGATCGACCGGACGGG
>DAICZL010000138.1 GCA_027311165.1 bacterium | reverse complement strand
CTTCAGTGATTGGCCGGTTTCGACCTATCCAAGACATCCAGCGGGCCAAGGGCGAGATTCTGAAAGCCGACATTGACCGAGGCCGTATTCGGTCGACGTCGCGCCCATCTTCGCCTTTTGGAACGATTCTCCCAAACGTTGAAGTCAGACGTTCGGCGGCTATGATTGCAATAATGGTAATTGCTCACCTGGGTAGCGCCTGCCGGGCTGTGCCGGCGCCGCCGCGTGGGCGAGAAGATGGTTGACGCGGTCACGGGCGACTCGATTCAAGCTGTGTGTGGCACCCGAGATCGACCTCAGCAGGCTGACCGTGGCGGAGAAGGATGCGCTCATCCTGTCGCTTCTGCCGCTGGTCGGGCAGCTTGAGGCGGCGCTGGCGCGGATCGCCGCGCTGGAGGCACGCAACGCTGACCTCGAAGCCCGGCTTGCCGATCTGCAACGTCCCCGCAAGACGCCGGACAATTCCTCGCTGCCACCTTCGAAGGGGCAAAAGCCCGAGCGGACCGCTGGTGCCAAGCCGCCGCGCCCGAGCCGCCCTGGGTTCGGGCGGATGCTGCACCCGGAGCCGGATCGCGTGGTCGATGCCGCCCTGGATGCCTGCCCGCATTGCGCCGCCGCCTTCCCCGTGGAGCAACAATCGCCGCAGCACGTATACGACCGCATCGAGTTGCCGCCGATCAGGCCGGACGTGACGCGGGTGCGGCTGTTCGGCGGTCGCTGCGGCTGCTGCGGCGAGCGCGCGACCGCCACCGCTCCGGCCGGACTGGAACCGGGATCGCCGTTCGGCCAGTCGATTGCGGCCCTGGTGGTGTATCTGCATTACGCCCATGCCATCGGCTTCGAACGGCTGGCCGCGCTGATGGGCGACATCTTCGGTCTCGCGATCAGCGAAGGGGCGATCAGCAACATGCTGGCGCGCGCCCGCGAACCGCTGCTCGTGGCGGCGGCGGCGATCCAGGCCGCGGTGACCGCGAGCCCCGTGGTGTGTTCGGACGAGACCTCGGCGCGGGTCAGCGGCAAGACCTGGTGGGAATGGGTGTTCGTCGGCACGCTTGCGGTGCTGCACATCATCCGCCCGAGCCGTGGCAAGGCCGTCGTGCGGGACCTGTTCGGCGCCACCCAGCCGCTGGTCTGGGTGTCCGACATGCTGGGCAGCCAGCGCGGCCACGCGGTGCAATGGCAGGTCTGTCTGGCGCATCTGCTGCGCGACGCGCGCTACGCCGTGGACTGCGGCGATACCGCATTCAGCGCCCCGTTCAAGCGGCTGCTGCTGCGCGCCATCGCCATCGGACGACGACGAGAGCGGCTGCAAGACACCACGCTCCAGCAGTATCATGCCGATCTGCACCGCCGGCTCGACCGCATCATGGCGGCCGTCCCATTGGGCGAGCCCGGCCGCAAGATGCGCAAGCGCATCGCCGCCAACCGCTCACACCTGTTCGTGTTCGTCACCAACCGGGATGTGCCATCCACCAACAACGTCTCCGAGCGGCAGCTCCGCCCCAGCGTGATCTTCCGCAAAGTGACCAACGGCTTCCGCTGCGAGTGGGGCGCCGAGACCTACGCCGCCTTCCGCTCTGTCGTCAGCACCGCCAAGGCCAACCATGCCTGCGTGCTCGACGTCCTCCGCTTCGTGCTCGCCAACCAATCACCCGGCGAGCCGCTCGCCAAGGTGGGGTGAGCAATTACCTCAATTGGGCCGATCTGGGGCTGCCCTACGACAACTGGAATGTCGGGTGCGGCCTATCGGTGCCGGGCTTTGACATTCCTCCCAACAACAACTGTCCGAATCCGAAGGGTCCGGACTGGGATTTCGGCCAGGGTCCAATCCTGATGGCCGTCGGCAACGGTAATACGAACAATACTGT
>DAICZL010000131.1 GCA_027311165.1 bacterium | reverse complement strand
GCCATGGCGCGGATCTGCGGGGGCTGGGCCCGGTGGCGGGACTCGCCGGGCGGTCGCCGAGCTACCTGTTCTGCCAGCTCTACGACATGCAACACGGCGCGCGGGCCGGCCCGTGGATGCCCCTGATGGCCGCCGTGGTGGCCAGTCTGGACGAGGACGACATCACGGCGCTGGCCGCCTATGCCGCATCGCTTCCACCATAGAGCGATAGCGCATCGGGTTGACCGCAGCCGCGATGAAATTGCGCGATAAAACAGAGAGCTACCGCGATAGCGCATCGGGTTGACCGCAGCCGCGATAAAATTGCGCGATAGAACAGAGAGCCGGAGCGCGATCGGACTGCACGTCCGAAGGCACCCGTTCCGATCGCGCTCCCGCGGTTCACGCCTCCCCCGCCGAGGCCGGCGGCCGGGGCGGATCAGGGGCGGCGGTGCGCGACGCCCGGCGGCCAGGGCAGCAGCATCGGCACCCTTGCCCGATAAGCGGCGTAGCGATCCCCGTAAAGCCGCAGGAGCTTGCGTTCCTCGAAACGGATACCGATCAGGATATAGACGCTCGCGCAGACCGCGGTCGCCAGCGCGAACGGGCTGCCCGCGCCGCCCCACAGGACCAGCAGCAGGCCGAGATACAGCGGATGGCGCACCAGCGCGTTCATCCCGCCCGTGGCCAGCGCCTCGGTCGCCAGGCCGGACTCGGGCGCCTGGCGGCGCAACTGGGCGAGGCCGGCGAACCGGGCCAGATCATAGGATCGTCCGGCCAACACCAGGATCACGGCACCCGCCAGCACCATCAGCGCCAGCGCCGCGCGCAGGACCCATGGCAGGGCGAACGCGGGCAGGTCCCGGAACAGATACCAGCCGATGCCAAGGACCACCGCCAGATGGACCAGGGCGAACAGGTTATAGGCCAGCCGGTCCCCCGCCCCCGCGACCCGCTCCAGCCACCGCCGGCCCGGCCAGGAGGCGAGCACACTGTGCCCGGCCCCGAAACCGATCCAGAGCAGGACATAGAGGAAGCCCGGCTTCAACCACATGGCGGCAGGATAGCACCGGTCGCCGGACGTGCGGGAAAAGGAAGGCCAGGGCTGCGCCCCGGACCTGCCGGGCGCTCTGCCCTTGGAACTGGCCAGGGACTGGCGGTCCCCCATGGCCCGTTGGGGCCCGACAGTCCTTGCGGGGTACCCCCCATCGAAACGGGTCGGGGGCCAAGGCCTCGGCTTGTCCGAAGGGCAGAGCCCTCTGGCCTTCCTTCACCCCGGCCTCAGCCCTCGCCCTCCAGATCCCGCGCAACATCAGGCGCCTTCATGGCCCTGTCGATCGTCATCGCGTAGTCGATCGAGCTATCCGCCTGAAAGCTCAGCGCCGGGGTGCCGCGCAGCCGCACTGCCTTGGCCACCTGGCCGCGCAGGAAGGGCGCGGCGCGGCGCAAGGCCGGCAGCAGCAGATGGCCGTCCGACCTGCCGAGCCGGGCGAAGAACACCGTCGCGTGCTTCAGATCGGGCCCGATGCGCACTTCGGTCACGGTGATCTGCGCCCCGGCCAGATCGGGGTCGCGGAATTCCCCGCGCGCAAAGATCCCGGCCAGCACGTGGCGGATTTCCTCCGCCACGCGCAGCTGCCGGGTGCCGGGTGCCGCGGCGCCTGGCGCCGGGCTCACGCCGCGACCATCTCCGTCTCGAAGCACTCCACCACGTCGCCCACCTGCAGGTCGTGGAAGCCGGCGAAGGACAGGCCGCATTCATAGCCGCGGGCCACCTCGCGCACATCGTCCTTGAAGCGCTTCAGCTGCGAGAGCTCGCCCTGGTGGATCACCACGTTGTCACGCAGCAGCCGCACCCCGGCGCCGCGCTTCACCAGGCCGTCGGTCACCATGCAGCCGGCGACCTTGCCGACCTTGGTGATGTTGAACACCTGGCGGATCTCCGCGTAGCCCAGGAACTTCTCGCGCGCCTTGGGGGCGACCTTGCCGCGCACCAGCTTCTCGATGTCGTCGGCCACTTCGTAGATGATGCTGTAATAGCGGATATCGACGCCATCGCGCTGGGCGAGCTCGCGCGCCTGGGCGGTGGCGCGCACGTTGAAAGCCACCACCACGGCGTTGGACGCCTTGGCCAGCTGGATGTCGCTTTCGGTGATCTGCCCGACCGCGCTGTGCAGCACCCGCACCCGCACTTCCTCATGCGCCAGTTTCAGCACGGTGGCCTGGATCGCCTCGGCGCTGCCCTGGACATCGGCCTTGATCAGGACCGCGACCTCTTTCTGCTCGCCGGCCTGGATGCGGGCCAGCATCTGATCGAGCGTGCCACGCGCCGCGACATTGGCCCCGGCGGTCTTGTCGCGTGCCTTGCGCTGGCGGAACTCGCTCACCTCGCGCGCCTTGGTCTCGTTCTCCACCACCACGAAGGGCTCGCCGGCGCCGGGCACGGCGGTCAGGCCCAGGATCTCCACCGGCGCGCTCGGTCCGGCCTCCTTCAGCGGCCGGCCCTTGTCGTCCAGCATGGCGCGCACCCGGCCCCATTCGGCACCGGCAACCACGATGTCGCCCTGGCGCAGCGTGCCCTTCTGCACCAGCACGGTGGCGACCGGACCGCGGCCGCGATCGAGCCGGCTTTCGATCACCGCGCCTTCGGCGGCGCGCTCGGGGTTGGATTTCAGGTCCAGCACCTCTGCCTGCAGCAGGATGGCTTCTTCCAGCTTGTCGAGCCCGGTGCGCTTGGTCGCCGAGACCTCCACGTCCTGGGTCTCGCCGCCCATCTCCTCGACCACCACCTCGTTGCTGAGCAGCTCGGTGCGCACCCGCTGGGGGTTGGCGTCGGGCTTGTCCATCTTGTTGATGGCGACGATGATCGGCGCGCCGGCGGCCTTGGCGTGGCGGATCGCCTCGATGGTCTGCGGCATCACCCCGTCATCGGCGGCCACCACCAGCACCACGATATCGGTCACCCCGGCGCCGCGGGCGCGCATCGCGGTGAACGCCTCATGACCCGGCGTGTCGATGAAGGTGATCCGCGCCCCCGACGGCAGCGCCACCTGATAGGCGCCGATATGCTGGGTGATGCCGCCCGCCTCGCCGGCGGCGACGTCGGTCGCGCGCAGCGCGTCCAGCAGGCTGGTCTTGCCATGATCGACATGGCCCATGACCGTCACCACAGGCGGGCGGGCGAGCAGCTCGGACTCGGCGTCCACCGCGCCTTCCAGCCCCAGCTCCACGTCGTTCTCCGACACCCGCTTGGCGCGGTGGCCGAATTCCTGCACCACCAGCTCGGCGGTGTCGGCATCGAGCGACTGGGTGATGGTCGCCATCACCCCCATCTTCATCAGAGACTTCACCACATCGCCGGTGCGGGCGGCCATGCGTCCGGCGAGCTCCTGCACCGTGATCGTCTCGGGCAGAATTACCTCGCGCACGACTTTCACCTGATCCGATCGCAGCAGTTCCAGTTCCGCCTGGCGGCGCTCACGCTCGCGCTGGCGGCGCACCGAGGCCAGGCTGCGCACGCGCTCGTCCTCGCCCTCGATCGCCGCCTGCACGTCGATCCGGGCACCGCGCTTGCGGTCGGTCTCGCCTTTCTTGGGGGCGGCGACCTGCGGCTTGCGCGGTGGCAGGGCGGCCCCGCCGGGGCGGCGGACCGGCCGCTGCTCGTCGTCATCCTCGCCGGGGCGGGAGGGCTTCAGCCGCAGCGTCTCGGTGGGGCCCGGCTGGGCGGGCGTCGGTGACGCGGGGCGGCGGCGCGCGTCATTCGCGCCTTCGCGGGCGATCACCGGCGCGGGGGCCCCCGCCACTTGCGGCGGAGCGCTCTCGGCGGCCTTGCGCGCAGCCTCCTCGGCGGCCGCCTGGGCGGTCTCCTCGGCGGCGCGGCGTTCGGCCTCCTCGGCGGCCTTGCGGGCTTCCACCTCGCGCCGGCGGGCCTCCTCGGCGGCGGAGAGGATCGAGATCTTCTCCTGCTCGCGCCGTTCGGCCTCGCGCCGCGCGGTTTCCTTCTGCTGGTCGGCCAGAGCACGCTGGCGGGCGGCGAGTTCGGTCGCGGTCAGCGCCCGTCCTGCCCCGGCCTGACCACGCGGCGCGCCCGGCGGCGGGCGCGGCACGCTCATCCCCGGATGCGAGGCGCCCTGCTGGAACCCTGCCTGCGACGACCCGCTCTGCGGCGCACTGCCCTGCGGCGCGGTGCCCTGGCGCGCCGCGCCCGGCGGCGGACTAGGCGGGATCGGCGGGGCGGTGACGACGGGCGCGCGCTTCTTGCGCACCTCCACCTGCACCACCTTGGAGCGGCCATGGCTGAAACTCTGCCGCACGGACCCGGCATCCACCGTGCGGCCCACCTCCGGCCGTCCCGCCGGCCGCAGCGACAGCCGCCCCTTCGCCGTATCCTGATCGTTGCTGTCGCTCATGCACCCGCCTGCTCGTTCACGCCGTGATCCGGACCACCGGACTGGAAGGCGATCGCGCCCGCCC
>DAICZL010000121.1 GCA_027311165.1 bacterium | reverse complement strand
GGATGGATCAGGCGGACCAGGATTTCACGGCGGGCGCGGCCTATGTGCAGGGACGTTTCGTGCCGATCGGCCAGGCGGCGATCTCGGTGCTGGACTGGGGCTTCACCCGTTCGGACGCCACCTACGACGTGGTGCATGTCTTCCGCGGGGGGTTCTTCCGGCTGGAGGACCATCTGGACCGGTTTTTCCGCGCGATGGCGGCACGCCGGCTGGCCCCGCCGGAGGACCGGCCGGCGATCGATGCCATCCTGCATCGCTGCGTGGCGCTGAGCGGGCTCGAAGATGCCTATGTGGCGATGGTGGCCAGCCGCGGCCGGCCGCGGATCGGCGGGTCGCGCCGGCCGGCCGATTGCGACAACCACCTGATCGCCTACGCCATTCCCTGGATCGACGTGATCCCGCCCGAGGTGCAGGCGCGCGGCGCGCATCTGTGGATCGCGACCGGGCCGCGGGTGCCGGACGCCTCGGTCGATCCCACGGTGAAGAACTACCAGTGGAGCGACCTCACCGACGGGCTGCTGGAGGCGCACGACCATGGCTGCGACACCGCCGTGCTGTGCGATGCCCAGGGCTTCGTGACCGAGGGGGCCGGGTTCAACGTCTTCGTGGTGCGCGACGGGGAGGTGCTGACCCCCGATCGCGGCGCGCTGGCCGGCATCACCCGCCGGTCGGTGCTGGAACTCTGCGTCGAGCTCGGCATCCCCGCGCGGATCGCCCCGGTGCCCCGCGCCCTGCTCGAGGACGCCGACGAGGTGTTCACCGCAACCACCGCCGGAGGGGTGATGCCGGTCTCACGCGTGCAGGGGCGCATCCTCGGCAATGACCGTCCCGGGCCGCTGTCGGCGCGGCTGCGGGAGCTGTACTGGCGCAAACACGAGCAGGGCTGGCACCGCACCACGGTCCGCCGGGAAGGGGCCCGATAAGCGCAGGGCAAGGCAAGGGACCAGCCCCCAGGGCCGATCGGGACCCGCATTCCCTGGGGGTACTCCCCGGCGAAAAAGGGTCCGGGGCCAAGGCCCCGGTGGGGGCGCCAACGGGCCAGGGGGGCGAAGCTCCTGGCCTGGCCTGATCCAGGCGCCGATGGCCAGGCCAAGGATGGCGGTCGCGCCGCATCACGCCTGGCATCCGCCGCGACAGGCCCGGCGCCGGCGCGCTCAACTGGCCCAGCGCCGGCGCGTTCAACTGGACAGAGCGGCGCGGCGGTAAATACACTCACGACGGGGACATGCCCCAGGATCGCACCGGGCCGGGGATCGCTACGGACCAGCCGGCCACGTGCCGCCCGAGCACCCGCGCGACGGGCCCGATGCGGAACCTCTGCGATTCCAAGCAAGACGTGTCTGGAAACACAGCACAAGCCGAGGAAACAAACCGATGAACAAGCTCGATCTGGCGCTCTCGCGCCGCCATCTGCTGCTGGGCGGGTCGCTCGCCTCCCTGGCCGGCGCGGTCGGCATGATGCCGCGGCCGGGATTCGCCAGGATGGCGATGCCCACCAACCAGGTGCCCTATTTCTACCGCTTCCGTATCGGCGAGTCCGACGCCACCCTGGTCTCGGACGGGCTGCTGCCGCTCGGCGATCCCAACGGCGCCTTTCTCGGGCTGACCAAGGAGGAGATCACCCGGCAGCTGACCGAGAACTTCCTGCCGACCAACAAAGTGGTGCTGGAGCAGAACATCCTGGTGATCAATATCGGCGACAAGACCGTGCTGTTCGACACCGGCATGGGAAGCTCGCATCTGTTCGGCCCCACCACCGGACAGATGATGAAGACGCTGGCGGCGGCGGGCATCGATCCCAAGGCGATCGACGCGGTGGTGATGAGCCACGCCCATATCGACCATTGCGGCGGCATCATGGGCGATGACGGCTCCCTTAATTTCCCGAACGCGCAGCTGTACATCACCAAGGCCGATTACGACTACTGGACCAACGAAACCACGGTCGGACCGAAGCTGAAGGCTTTCTACGATCAGGCCAAAAGGAACCTGACGCCGAACCTCGACCGCATCCATTTCATCAAGGATCACGAGGAATTCCTGCCCGGCATCACCGCGCTGTATGCGCCTGGACACTCGGTCGGGCACACCATCTTCATGATCAACTCCGGCAAGGACTCGCTGTGCTATATCGGCGACCTGACCCACCACCCGGTGCTGCTGATGGAAAAGCCGCTGACCGAGTTCGCCTACGACACCGATCCGAAGCAATCGGCCCAGTCGCGCGTGCGCATGCTCTCGATGCTGGCCGATAACCGCATCCCGATCATCGCCTATCATTTCGCCTGGCCGGGCATGGGCCATGTCGCGCGCCAGGGCGATGGGTTCCGCTATCTGCCGGCGCCGATGGAGATCATGCAGCTCTCGCCGGCCTGATTTCGCCTGCCGCCTGGCCGGACCGGGTCCGGCC
>DAICZL010000114.1 GCA_027311165.1 bacterium | reverse complement strand
CGATGGCGGTGCGGGTTTCGATCAGGGGTGTATCCTCCCCGGGAGGATCACCTCCGAGGTTGATGGTCAGGTGCGTTCGCGCGGCGGTTGACGCTCCCGCTCAACGGAGCGAGCATTCGTTTGCAAACGAACGGTGCCGGTCGCGTTCCGGCCGCATTCGGAGACGAAATGTGGCAAAGCCCCTGGCCGGGACGGGTCTCGGCGAGACTGGCCCCGGCGAGACTGGCCGCGGCGAGACTGGCCTCGGCGGGACTGGCCTCGGCGGGAACGGTCCCGGCGGGAACGGTCCCGGCGGGACGGGTCGGGTCGGGCAGCGTCCCGGCGAGGACGCTCCTGCCGGGGACGGGCCCGCTGGGACGCCTCCCGCCGGGACGTCTCCCGTCAGGGGCCACCCGCTCGATGGGTATGTGGTCGAGGACCAGGTGGGGTTCCTGCTCCGCCGCGCCCATCAGCGCCATGTCGCGCTGTTCCAGGAAGGCGTCCAGCCTGGCGGGCTCACCCCCACCCAGTTCACCGCGCTGGTCAAGGTGGTCGTGCTCGGCCGGGTGACCCAGAACCATCTGGGCCGGCTGGCGGCGATGGACCCGGCGACGATCCAGGGCGTGGTGCGCCGACTGATCGCCCGCGGGCTGATCCGCCGCGCTCCCGACCCGATGGACCGGCGCACCGTGGTGCTGACCGCGACCGAGTCCGGGCTTGTCACCGCCGCCGCCGCCGTGGCATCCGCCTGCCGTGTCACCGAGGCGACGCTCGCCCCGCTCGATCCGCGACAGCGGCGCTGCCTGATCTCCCTCCTGCGCAAGATGGGCTGAATGGACCTTCCCTCGTCTCCGCCTGCCCCGCTCGGCTTCGGTCTCGGCTTCGCCGACCTCGCGACACGTCCGGGCCTGGTCCGGCTCGACGGGCTGTTCCTGGACTGGCTGCAGGCGGCCGATCCCGCGCTGTCTGCCCGTCTGCTGGCCGCCCGCGCCGCGCCGGCCGCGGTGCAGACCCGGGAGGAGGCCGATCTGGTGGTGGCGCTCGGCCCGCATCTGCAGGATTTCCTCGGCCGGCTGTTCGGCATCGAGGCGGAGCTGCAGGCCGTGGCCCTCGCGACGCGCGGGCTCGATCCGGTGCATGGCTGCAAGCGGCAGTTCGTGCAGCGCCGGGCGGTGAAGCTGCATCCCGATCCGTCGGGCTTCGATGGTCCGGCGCTGCGGGCGGCGCTGGAGGCCCGGCTGGGCGGGGCGCTGACCGAGCGGGGCTTCGCCGGCCTGGTCGCCGCCGCCGAGCTGGCGGGGGACGAGGCGGGGCTCGATCTCGCCGCGCGCTACGCCGCCTGGGCGAGCCTCACCCCGGCGGGGCGCGCCCTGCATGAGGGCGGCATCCTGTTCCGTGTGCCCCACAAGGTCGATCCGGCGCATCTGGTGCCGGTCGAGACGATCACGCGCGACGGGGTGCGCATGCTGCGCCTGCCCGAGCACGACTGGCGCCCGCGCGAGGGCTTCGCGCTGACCGATCCGGGCATGAGCGTCGATCAGGCGCTGGACCAGATGAACTACTGCATCTGGTGCCATACCCAGGGGAAGGATTCCTGCAGCAAGGGGCTGAAGGACCGCAAGACCGGCGGGTTCCAGAAATCGCCCTTCGGCGTCACCCTGGCCGGCTGTCCGCTGGACGAGAAGATCAGCGAGATGCACACGCTGCGCGCCCAGGGCAGTCTGCTGGGCGCCTTCGCCACCATCGCGGTGGACAACCCGATGATGGCGGCGACGGGCCACCGCATCTGCAACGACTGCATGAAGGCCTGCATCTACCAGAAGCAGGAGCCGGTCGATATTCCGCAGGCCGAGACCTCGATCCTGCGCGAGGTGCTGGGCCTGTCCTGGGGCTTCGAGATCTACGCGCTGCTGACGCGTTGGAACCCGCTCGACATCCACCGCCCGCTGCCGCGGCCGCAGACGGGATACAAGGTGCTGGTGGTGGGGCTCGGTCCCGCCGGCTTCACCCTCGCGCATCCCCTGATGAACGATGGCCACACGGTGGTCGCGGTGGACGGGTTGAAGATCGAGCCGCTGGGCTTCGATCCGGCCGAGCCGGTGCGCGATGTGGCGCGGCTGTTCGAGAACCTCGACGACCGCATCATGGCCGGCTTCGGCGGCGTCGCCGAATACGGCATCACCGTGCGCTGGAACAAGAACTACCTGAAGCTGGTGCGGCTGCTGCTGGAACGGCGCGCGGAATTCGCGGCCTTCGGCGGGGTGCGCTTCGGCGGCGGCGCGACGCTGTCGATCGACGATGCCTGGGCGATGGGCTTCGACCACATCGCGCTGTGCATGGGCGCGGGCAAGCCCACGGTGCTCGACATCCCGAACGGCCTCGCGCGCGGAGTGCGCCAGGCATCGGATTTCCTGATGGGGCTGCAGCTGACCGGCGCGGCCAAGCTGTCGTCCATCACCAACCTGCAGCTGCGCCTGCCGGTGGTGGTGATCGGCGGCGGCCTGACCGCGATCGATACCGCGACCGAGGCGCTGGCCTATTACGTCCGTCAGGTGGAAAAATTCGCCCTCCGTTACCACACCCTCGCGGCCGAGCGCGGCGAGGCGGCGGTGCGCGCGTCCTGGTCGGCGGAAGAGAGCGAGATCGGCGGGGAATTCCTCGCCCATGCCGCGGCGATCCGGGCCGAGCGCGACGCGGCCCGCGCCGAGGCCCGCGCGCCCCGGCTCGCGCAGCTGCTGCAAGCCTGGGGCGGGGCCACGCTCGCCTATCGGCGGCAGCTGACCGATGCGCCGTCCTACACGCTGAACCACGAGGAAGTGGCCAAGGCGATGGAGGAGGGGGTGCGCTTCGCCCCCGGTCTCACGCCGGTCGGGGTGGAGGTGGACCGCTTCGGCCACGCCGCCGCGCTGCGCTGCCGGAGCGAGGACGGGACCGAGGCGCTACTGCCCGCCCGCGCCGTGCTGGGCGCGGCCGGCACCCAGCCCAACACGGTGCTGGCGCGGGAAGACCGGCGCATCACGCTCGACGGCAAGTATTTCCAGGCGGTGGACGCGGCCGGCCACAAGGTGACGCCGGAACGGGCGATCAGCAAGCCCGTGCGCGCGGAGGTGCTGATGCACCGCGCCCCCGACGGGCGGCTGATCAGCTTCTTCGGCGATCTGCACCCGAGCTTCTTCGGCAACGTCGTCAAGGCGATGGGTGGGGCCAAGCGCGGCTACCCGGTGCTCTCCGCAGCGCTCGCCGCACGGCCGGCGGGGGTGCTTTCCGGCGCCGCGCTGATCGCGCGCTGCCGGGAGGATCTGCAGGCAAGGGTGCATGCGGTGCACCGGCTGACGCCCACCATCATCGAGGTGGTGCTGCGCGCCCCCGCCGCGGCGCGCGCCTTCCGGCCCGGCCAGTTCTACCGGCTGCAGAACTACGAGATGCTGGCCCCGCTGGTGACCGATGACGGCGCCGGCACCACCCGGCTGGCGATGGAGGGCCTGGCGATGACCGGCGCCTGGACCGACAAGCAGGCGGGGCTGGTCTCGGTGATCGCACTGGAGATGGGCGGCAGCTCCGATCTGTGCACGCTGCTGAAGCCGGGCGAGCCGGTGGTGCTGATGGGCCCGACCGGTACGCCGACCGAGATCCACGCGAACAGCACCGTGGCGCTGGTGGGCGGCGGGCTCGGCAATGCCGTGCTGTTCAGCATCGGCGCGGCGCTGCGTGCCGCCGGATCGCTTGTGATCTACTTCGCCGGCTACAAGCGACTGCAGGACCGCTACAAGGTGGCCGAGATCGAGCGTGCGGCCGATGTGATCGTGTGGTGCTGCGACGAGGCGCCCGGCTTCGCCCCGAACCCGGCGCGGCCGCAGGACCGCAGCTTCGTCGGCAACATCGTGCAGGCGATCGCGGCCTATGGCTCGGGGGCGCTCGGGGACCAGGCGGTGGCGCTGGCCGAGGCCGCGCATCTGGTCGCGATCGGCTCGGACCGGATGATGCAGGCCGTGGGCGCGGCGCGGCATGGCGTGCTGGCGCCCCTGCTGCGGCCGGGGCACAGCGCGATCGGGTCGATCAACTCGCCGATGCAGTGCATGATGAAGGAGGTCTGCGCGCAGTGCCTGCAGCCGCAGATCGATCCCGTGACCGGCGCGCGCAGCGTGGTGTTCAGCTGCTTCAATCAGGACCAGGCGCTGGACCGGGTGGATTTCCCGGCGCTCGGCGAGCGGCTGCGGCAGAACAGCGTGCAGGAGAAGCTGACCGCGCAATGGATCGACCGGGCGCTGCGGCGGTTGCAGGCGCGCGGCGCGGAGGCGGCAGAATAGGCGCCGCGTGATCGGGTCGATCGCCGCGCCGGTCGAGCGCGCGATCAGCGGGATCAGCGCAGGGCGCCGGCGACCAAAGGGGGATCGGGCAACCGCCGCGCATCCCGCAAGATGACGGGACGGGGAGACTCCACCCCGTCCCCTGGGGGGGTTGCGGCGCCGCCGGTCCGGTCAATCTGAGGGGGGTTCTGCTCCAGGCCCCTCGGATCCAAGCCGCATGATCAGACCGTTCCGTGAGGCTTTCGCCCTGCTGGCCGTCTCCTGTCTGATCACCGCGCCGGCGCGGGCGCAATCGGCGCTGATCAGCGAAGTCCGGTTGGGCGTCCTGGCCCATGACGTGCCCATTCTCGGCCTGCAGCGGGAACACGGGCTCGATCTGAACGGGGAGGTGCTGTTCGTCTCCCCGGTCGCGGCGACTGCGATCGCCGGGATCGGCCCGGCCTGGCAGTGGCTGTTTCAGCCGCGGCCCAATCTCGGCGTGGACTATAACACCGCCGGCCAGACCAGCCAGGCCTATGCCGGGCTGAGCTGGACGCCATGGCAGCGGCCGGAAGTGTTCGGCCTGCCGGGCACCGCCTTCCTGGAGATCAGCTTCGGCGGCTCGGTCAATGACGGGCGGATCTATTCGCCCGACAACTCGCGCCTGGACCTCGGCGCCAATCTGCTGTTCAGGGAAAGCATCGAGCTCGGCTATCGCTTCGCCGAGGGCACGAGCGTCAGCCTGTTCTTCGAGCACAGTTCGAATGCCGGGCTCGGCAGCTACAATTATGGGCTGAACAATCTCGGTCTGCGGGTCGGCCATCGGTTCTGATGGCCAGATCCGCGGCGATGCTTGCCTGGCATCGGCCGGAAGCTCCGGCC
>DAICZL010000113.1 GCA_027311165.1 bacterium | reverse complement strand
CTACCAGATCGCGCCGGTGGGGGTGGTCGTGCCGCGCACCACCGAGGATCTCGCGACCTCACTCGCCATCGCCGCCGAGCACGGCGTGCCGGTGCTGGCCCGCGGCGGCGGCACCAGCCAGTGCGGCCAGACCGTCAACCGCGCGCTGGTGATCGACTGCAGCAAGCATCTGCGCCGCGTGCTGCATCTCGATCCCGCCGCGCGCACGGTGCGGGTGGAACCGGGGATGGTGCTGGGCCAGCTCAACGCCGCCCTGGCACCCCACGGGCTGTTCTTCCCGGTCGATCCCTCCACCCATTCCCGCTGCACCATCGGCGGCATGGCCGGCAACAATTCCTGCGGCGCGAAATCCATCCGCTACGGGCTGATGGCCGACAATGTGCGCTCCATCGACGCCATCCTGGCCGACGGCACGCGCCATGTCTTCGGGCCGGTTGCGGACACTCCCGGGGCCGACATCCCCGCCCGCATCGCCGATCTGATCCAGCGCCTGCGCACACTCGGCGCGGCCGAAGCCGAGGAGATCGCCGCCCGCTTCCCTCGCCAGCTGCGCCGCGTCGGCGGCTACAACATCGATACGCTGACCCCGGCGGCGCGCGCCGCGGGGCGCGACAATCTGGCCCGGCTGCTGGTCGGCTCGGAGGGCACGCTGGCGCTGTCCGCCGCGATCGAGCTCGACCTGCAGCCGGTCAGGCCGCGCAAGGTGCTCGGGGTATGCCAGTTCCCGGATTTCCGCGCCGCCATGGCGGCCACCAGGCATCTGGTGACCCTCGACCCCGAGGCGGTGGAGCTGGTCGATCGCACCATGATCGAGCTGGGCCGCTCGATCCCGATCTATCGCGCCACGGTCAACGAGATCCTGATCGGCGAGCCCGACAGCCTGCTGATCGTCGAGTTCCATGGCGAGGACGACGCCGCCCTGCTGCGCAAGCTCGACGCGCTCGAGCAGATGATGGGCGATCTCGGCTATCCGGACGCCGTGGTGCGCGCGACCGGACCCGCGCTGCAGGGCCGCATCGCCGCGGTGCGCGAGGCCGGGCTCAACATCATGATGTCGATGAAGGGCGACGGCAAACCGGTCTCGTTCATCGAGGACACCGCCGTCGATCTCGACGACCTCGCCGACTACACCGAGCGGCTGAACGAGGTGTTCGCCCGCCACGCCACCCGCGGCACCTGGTATGCCCATGCCTCGGTCGGCTGCCTGCATGTCCGCCCGGTGCTGAACATGAAAGACCAAGCCGACGTCGCACGCATGCGCGCCATCGCCGAGGAATGCTTCGCCCTGGTGCGTGCCTACAAGGGTTCGCACAGCGGCGAGCATGGCGACGGCATCGTGCGCAGCGAATTCCACGCCAGCATGTTCGGCACCCGCATCGCCACCGCGTTCGAGGCGGTGAAGGACGCGTTCGACCCGGCGGCAGTGCTCAATCCCGGCCGGATCGTGCGTGCCCCGCGGATGGACGACCGCAGCCTGTTCCGCTATCCGCCGGATTACGCGCCGGAAGCGGGCTTCACCCCGAAGCTCGACTGGTCTTCCCATCCCGGCCCGCTCGGCGGGATGCTGGGGGCGGTCGAGATGTGCAACAACAACGGCGCCTGCCGCGGCTTCGATGCCGGGGTGATGTGCCCGTCCTACCGCGCCACGCGCGACGAACAGCATCTGACCCGCGGGCGGGCCAACACGCTGCGCCTGGCCCTCACCGGCCAGCTCGGCCCGGGCGCCATGGCGTCGGACGCGCTCGCCGAGGCGATGAAACTCTGCGTCTCCTGCAAGGCCTGCCGGCGCGAATGCCCGACCGGCATCGACATGGCGAAGCTGAAGATCGAGGTTCTGGCCGCCTGCGCCGATGCCAGGGGCGTGGGCCTGCGCGAATGGCTGGTGGCCGGAGTGCCGCGAGTCGCGCCGCTGCTCGCGTGGCTGCCGGGGCTGGCCAATCTGCGCAACCGCGTCCCGGTGCTCGCCCGCCTGTCGGAACGCCTGCTGGGGCTCGCCGCCGATCGCCCCCTGCCCGCCTGGCGGTCCGACCGGTTCCGCGACACGGAAGCCGCCGCGCTCGCGCCCGCCGAACCGCGCGGGACGGTGCTGCTGCTCGCCGATAGTTTCAACCGCGCCTTCGAGCCGGAGAACCTGCGCGCCGCGATCCGCGTTCTGGCCGCCGCCGGCTACCGCGCCGTGCTGCCGCGCGCCGGCAGGCGGGCCTTGTGCTGCGGGCGCACCTATCTCGCCGCCGGCATGGTGGACCGCGCCCGCGCCGAGGCCGCGCGCACCCTGGCCGCACTCGCCGGCGATCTGCCGGTGGTGGGGATCGAGCCGTCCTGCCTGCTCAGCCTGCGCGACGAATTCCCCGCCCTGCTGCCCGGGCCCGAGGCGGCGGCGCTGGCCGGGCGAGCGATGCTGCTGAGCGAGTTCCTGGCGCGCGAGCAGCCGCCGCTCGCGCTGCATCCGATGCCGAAGCGGGCCCATGTGCACGGGCATTGCCACCAGAAGGCGTTCGGCGCCTTCCCCGATGCGCTGGCGATGCTGCGGCGGATCCCCATGCTCGACGCGCAGCCGATCGCCAGTTCGTGCTGCGGCATGGCCGGTGCGTTCGGCTATCAGACGGAAACGCAGGAGGTCTCCCGCGCGATGGCCGAACGCGACCTATTGCCGGCGGTGCGTGAAGCGGCGCCGGAAGCGCTGATCGTCGCCGACGGATTCTCGTGCCGCCACCAGATCCGCGATCTGGCGGGGCGGCAGGCCGTGCATTCGGTGCAGGTGATGGCAGCGGCGCTGACCGAGCCGGGCGACTGACACTCCGTGCCGGAACCGACCTGGAACGATCGCCCGCCACAGACGGGTGAAGCCGTCCGGGCTCCGTTCCCCGATCATCAGGCGTGCGCGGCACGCAAGCGCAGGCGGCCCCGGCTGGGGCGGCCGTGCAGTCGGCCAGGAGCGGCTGCACCGGGATCAGCCGGCCACCGACCGCGCGGTTCAGGCTCTCCCGCAGCGCCGGCACGGGCGGGTCGGGTTCACACCTGGCCTGACCCGCCGCAGCGTCCGGGCG
>DAICZL010000104.1 GCA_027311165.1 bacterium | reverse complement strand
GGATCGATCGGGCTGCGCGGGCTGCCATCGAGCAGGGGACGGGATTCGCCCCGCCGCGCCGGATCGGGAATGGCGGCCACCAGCGCGCGCGTGTAGGGATGGCGCGCAGCGGTGAAGATCGCCTCGGTCGGCGCCACCTCGACCACGCGGCCGAGATACATCACCACGATCCGGGAGCACAACAGCCTGACCACGTTGAGATCGTGCGACACGAACAGGTAGCTCATGCCAAGACGGGAGCGCAGATCGGCGAGCAGTCTCAATATCACCGCCTGCACCGAAACATCGAGCGCCGATGTCGGCTCGTCGAGAATGAGCAGGGATGGCTCGACCACGACGGCACGGGCGATTCCGACGCGCGCGCGCTGCCCCCCCGAGAGCTGGTGCGGATAGCGCGAGATCAGCTCGACCGGCAGGCCGACCAGCTCGGCGGCGCGACGCACGCGCGCTTCAAGGGTCGGGCGGTCGCGGACACGCAGCAGGCGTTTCAGCGGGTCGGCGATCGTGTCGAATACGCGGAAGGATGGATTGAGGCTTTCGGTCGGGTCCTGGAACACTACCTGGATGCGCTTGCGCTCCGGCGATGCAACAAATCGCGCCTGCGAGACAGCGGTGGTATCGATTCCATCGAGCAGGATGCGGCCAGAGCTCGGGTCGAGCAGCCGGCCCAGCAGCCGCACCAGCGTCGACTTCCCGCAGCCCGATTCGCCTACCAGACCGACGCTCTCGCCAGGCATGATGACCAGATCGACATCATCGACCGCGTGCAGCATCGATCCGCGACGCCCCACCGGGTAGCGCTTGCAGAGTCCGCGGACATCGAGCAGTGGCGTCGTCACAGAGGACTCCGGCAGCGCACGTGATGGGTCGGGCTCAGCGTCGCCCAGGGCAGCGGGCGCTCGTCGCAGATCGGCGCGTGGCGCTCGCAACGCCCGCTGAAGCGGCAGGCAGGCAGATCTCCTCGGAGATCGGGGAGCTGTCCCGGGATCGAGACGAGGTCTTCGATCGAAGAGTGTGGCGTGGGTGTGGCGGCAAGCAGCTGTCGCGTATAGGGGTGCGCAGGATGGTGCAGGAGCTCCGCCACCGGTGCGATCTCAACCAGATGCCCGGCATGCATGACCGCGATGCGGTCGCAATATTCGCCGGCCAGGGCCAGATCATGGGTGATCAGCAGAGTCGCCATCCGGGAGCTTCGGCTCATCTCGCGGATGAGATCCATGATCACGGCCTGGGTCGTGACATCCAGACCGGTGGTGGGCTCATCCGCGATCAGCAGTGACGGCGAGCAGGCCAGCGCCATCGCGATCATCACCCGCTGACACATCCCACCGGAGAGTTCGAACGGATAGGCCTTGTAACGGCGCTCGGGATCGGGGATGTGCACCCGCTCGAGGGCGGCGATCGCCTGGCTGCGCAGCTTGCTGGCAGGCACGTTCGCATGCTGGCTCAGGATGTCCTCGATCTGGCGACCGACCCTGCGGATCGGGTTGAGCGCCGTGCGGGGACTCTGGAAGATCATCGCGATCTCGCGCCCTCGGACATCCACCAGCGCCTCCTCGGACGCGCCGAGCATGTCCATCCCCCCGAAGGTGATCCTTCCGCCCGTGACCTGGGCGGCCGCATCCTGCAGACCCATGATCGCATAGGCCAGCACCGACTTGCCCGAGCCGCTCTCGCCCACGACGCCGACGATCTCGCTCCCGGTGATCCAGAGCGACACGTCCTCCAGGGCGCGTACCATGCCCTGGCGTGTTCGGAACACCAGTGAGAAGTTCTCGATCTGCAGCTGTGCTGTCATATCCGGCGCCGTGGATCGAGCAGGTCGCGCAACCCGTCGCCGAGCAGGTTGAAGCAGAAGACGGCGAGCACCAGTGCCGCGCCGGGGAATACGAAGGTCCACCATTCTCCGGAGATGATGAAGCTCGCGCCTTCGGAGACCATGATGCCCCACTCCGGCGTTGGCGGGCGGACGCCGAGGCCGATGAAGGACAGGCCCGCGGCATTCAGGATTGCCCAGCCCATGTTGAGCGATGCCTGCACCATCATCGGCGGCAGGATATTCGGGATGATGTGGTTGATCAGAACCGGCAATGCCTTGTTGCCGCCCATCCGCGCCGCCTCGACATATCCCATTTCCCGCCGGACGTTCACCTCGCCGCGCGCGAACCGGCTGTAGAACGGCAGGTTGATGATCATGGTGGCGAGAATGATGTTCAGCTCGGTATTGCCGAGGGCAGCGACGATGCCCATCGCCAGCACGAAGAGCGGAAACGCCATGATCGTATCCATCAGGCGGCCGACGATGCGGTCCGGCCAGCCCCCGAAATACCCGGCAACGGCCCCGAGCGTGAGACCCAGTGTGAACGACAGGACCACCGCCGAGATCGCCATGCCGAGATCGAGCCGGGCCGCGACCATCACACGGCTCAGGATGTCCCGACCCAGCGCGTCGGTGCCAAACGGGTGGGTTGAGGACGGAGACGACAGTTTCGCGGCGCCATCGGTCGTCAACGGATCATAGGGCGCGAGGCTCTGCCCGAACATCGCGCAGAGCAACAGCAGGAGCAGGATCCCGACCGCCACCAGCGTCAGCCGGTTCTCGCCGAATGCATGGACGATGTTGCGGCCCAGTGTGGTGTCACGCATCAGGCTTCGAACCTCACGCGCGGGTCGATCAGCGTGCCGGCGAGATCGACGAGCAGGTTGAGCAACACATAGAGCACCGCCATCATCAGGACAAAGCCCTGGACGGCTGCGTAGTCGGAGGCGAGTACGGCGTTGACCGCGTAGGCGCCGATGCCCTGCCAGCCATACACCTGCTCGATCAGCACGTTGGCGCCGAGGAGGAAGGAGAACACCATGCCCAGTACATTGCTGACTGGAAGCAATGCGTTCCGGAATGCGTAGGTGAACAGGATCTTGCCCCTCTTCAGTCCGCTCGCACGCGCGGTGCGGGTGAAGTCACTGCCGAGAGACTGGAGCATAGCGGCGCGCGTGATCCGCGCGATCGGCGCCAGCGCGAACAGCCCGAGGGAAATGGCCGGCAGCACGAGTTGCGCGAGCGAGGCTGCCAGCACCGGCCAGTCGCCCGCGATCAGACTGTCGAGTGTGTACATGCCGGTTACGTGTGGCGGCACGGTATAGAGGATCTCGTTGAGTCGACCGACGGGCTCCGGCGCCAGATCGAGCAGAAAGTAGAACACGTAGACCAGCAGCAGCCCCACGAAGAAGGTCGGAAACGCCGCAGCGACCGAGACCGTGGCACGGCAGACGTGATCGACGAGCGAGTCCGGTCTGGTGGCGGCCCAGACTCCCATCGGAATGGCGATCGCGACCGCGAACACCAGTGCGAAAAAAGTCAGCTCCATCGACGCGGGGAGGCGTTGGAGCAGATCGGTGACGACCGGCTGGCCGGTGGTCAGCGAGTGGCCGAGATCACCGCGCGCCAGATCACCGAGATAGTGCAGGAACTGCAGAGGCAGGCTCTGATCGAGGCCGAGCTTGGCGCGGACTTCGGCGATCGATACGGCATTGGCCGCGGGACCAGCGAAATACGCGGCGGGGTCACCTGGCAGCGCATGCGACAGCAGGAAGGTGACGACGATCACCCCGGCGAGACTTGGGACCGTTCCGAGAAGCCGCTTCCAGACGAATGACACGCGTCACGCTCTCCTTCCGCTTGCGGCATTCACTCCTGCCATCGACGCTGACGCACTCCCCTGCCATCGACGCAGTAGCGAGTTTTGACGCAGTAGCAAGTTTTGTGGAAGCAAGTTTTGTGCCGTCGTCCGCCGATCCCGGAAGGTACGACACGATTGTCACGTTTCGGTCCAGCTCCCGGGCATCGGCGATGCCATGCGTCCGGTTGCCAGGACGTCCTGGTCCTGATCCGCCGTGCCGGGTAGGGGGACCCTACGGGCCGTGACGCCATGCCGCCACGCGCCGCGACGAAGGCCAGACGGTCACGTCGGGACTGCAGGATCCGGCATTCTCGGCCGGTGAGCGGATTTATCGGGGCACCGCAACGAATTGACTGGGGCTTGCCCCGGCTTTGGGCGGAGGGCGCATCGAAAAGGGCAGATGACTGATTTTGCTGCTGCCGATGGTCACGGAATTCGGCATAACCCGGGGGGGCTGGCAATCGGTGCGCCCTGGGCGCCATCGCCAGGACTCTGGTCGCATAACATCGGGGAGACATCTGGCCATGACGGATTTTGAACTGTTCGAGACGCCGGGCTTTGCCTTGCAGAAGGGGGGCGCGTTGCCGGTGGCGAGGCTGGCATACAAGACACTTGGCACACTTTCGGCGTCCGGCGACAATGTCGTGCTGATTCCCTCCTGGTATTCGGGCACGCATCGCGAAGCTGCGTACTGCATGGTGGGGCCGGACCGGGCCATCGATCCGGCGCGGCACTTCATCGTTTTCACCAATCTGATGTCGGGCGGACTGTCCTCCTCCCCCAGCAACACGCCGGCCCCGTTCGAGAGCGGCCGTTTTCCGCGCGTCACGCTTCATGACAATGTGCGTCTGCAGCATATGCTTCTGACAGAACGGCTCGGCGTCAGCCGGATCAAGCTGGTGGCCGGCTGGTCGATGGGTGGCTGTCAGGCGTTCCAGTGGGGCGTGCAGTATCCCGCGATGATGCAGGCCATCGCGCCGCTGTGCTGTTCGGCGCGTACCGGCGAGTTCAACAAGGTGTTCCTGATCTCGCTCCGTCGGGCGCTGACGCTCGATCCGGCTTATGCGGAAGGCTTCTACACGCGCCCGCCGCTCGCAGGGCTGAAGGCGTTCGCGGCCATCTATGCCGGCTGGGGATTTTCCGAGCCATTCTACCGCACCAGAGCCTATCTCCAGTTCGGCGCGCGCAGCTGCGAGGAGTTCGTGGCGAATTTCTGGGAAGGGGCGATGATCCACCACGATGCCAACGATCTGCTGACGCTTCTGCAGACCTGGTACGATGGCGACATCGCCGATGGCGGTGATTTCGACGCCGCGCTCGGCAGCATCAAGGCGCGAGCGGTGATCATGCCGGGGCAATACGACAGCTACTTTCCCCCCGTCGACAGCGAATACGAGGCGAGCCGGATGCCGAATGCCGTGTGTCGCACGATCCCATCGATCTGGGGCCACATGACATTGTGGAACCCGGAGGATCGCGGCTTCATCGATGCGGGCTTGCGGCTGGCGCTCGGCGAATAGCCGGCACGGCCGGCGCGTTCAGGCGCGCCGGCCGACCAGCCGCAGCAGCGCCTTGTCCAGTGCCAGCGCGCCGACGATGATCGCGCCCTTGATCACATCCTGATAATAGGGACTGACATCCAGCAGCACGAACCCGTTCGAGATGGTGGCGATGATGCCGAGCCCCACGGCCGTGCGCCACATCGCGCCGAAGCCCCCCGCGAGCGATGTGCCGCCGACCACAACGATGGTCAGCACGTCGAAGATGATGACAGGATCGAGATTGGCTTGCGCCGAACTCAGTTGTGAGGCGGTGATGCTGCCGGCCACACCCACGCAGCCTCCCAACACTAGGTAGGAGCTGGCAACGAGTCCGCGCACCCGTAGTCCCGACAGGCGGCTGGCTTCGTAATTGCCTCCGACGGCGTAGATCGCCTCGCCATAGGTGGTGCGGGCGAGGATGAAGCCGAACACCAGCATCACCGCCACCAGCAGCATCCCCGAATACGGAACGCCGTGCCATCGTCCGGCGCCGAGCACGCCGAAAGCCGGATCTTCGACCAGGAACGCGGCATTCCTGGTCATCACCAGCACGATGCCATTGAGGATGAAGCCGGTGCCGACCGTGGTGATGAACGGGTTGATGCGCACCACGGCGACCAGCACGCCATTGGCGGTGCCATACAGAAGTCCAGCGAACAGGGCTGCGAGAAATGCCGCTGGCGGCGATTGTGTCTGCCCGACGGCGGCGGCAACCACCGCGCACAGCGAATAGCCGGACGCGAGCGACAGATCGAAGCCGCCGGTCAGGATCACGAAGGTCATGCCGACCGCCATGATCCCGGCCGGCGCCCATTGAGACAGCATGTTGAAGAGGTTGTGCGTGGACAGGAAGGCCGGATTGCCGGCCGTGACCACGGCAAGCAGGAGCACGAATGTCCCGACGATGCCCCAGACGCGGATGATCCCCGGCATTCGCGTGCGCCACGTCGGCTCGGACAGCGCCGGGCCCGCCGGTCCTTGAGTCACAGGGGCTATCCTTCAACGGCGAAGATCAGGTTCAGGATGCGCGCGACGCTCGCTTCGCGGTGCTCGAGCAGGCCGATCTGCCGGCCGCGCGCCAGTACCAGGACGGTGTCGGCATGCTCCACCACTTCCTCGAGATCGGAGGAAACCAGGATCACGCCCATGCCTTTGTCGGCCAGGCTGCTGATGGTGGCGAAGATCTCCTGTTTGGCGCCCACATCGATCCCCCGTGTCGGTTCGTCCAGAAGCAGCACCCGCGGCGTCCGGTGCAGCCATTTCGCCAGTACCAGCTTCTGTTGATTGCCGCCGGAGAGGTCGCGCGCTTCGATCCGCAGGCGTTTCGGGTCGAAGCCCACGGTCCGCGCCAGCGCGGCGGCGGCGAGATCGCGCCGTTTCGCGCGGATGAAAGGCCCGGATGCGGTTGCTGCAAGCCCGGCCAGGGTGACATTCGAAAGCCCGTCACGTGCCAGCACCAGCCCCTCGGTCTTGCGCTCCTCGGGAGCGAGCGCGATGCCCAGGCCGATCGCGTCGCGCACGCTGCGGGGCAGGCCGGTTTCCGCACCGGCGAGGCACATATAGCCGGTCGCGGTCGGATCGGTGCCGGCAATGGCGCGCAGAATCTCGCTGCGTCCGGCGCCGACCAGCCCGGCGATGCCGAGGATTTCCCCCTCATGGAGCTTGAAGGAGACGCCATTGACCCACCCGGCTGCCGCGAGCCGCTCCACATGCAGCAATTCCCGGCTGCTGCGGCGGGACTGATAGCGCAGTGGCGGGGTGCGGGTCGCGCCCAGCATGGTGTCGACCAGGCTCTGCTTGTCCCAGTCCGCCGCGGCGTCCGATCGGATCAGCCGGCCGTCGCGCATCACGGAGATGCGGTCGCACAGCCGCAGTACTTCATCGAGGTCATGCGAAATGAAGATGATCGCGCTGCCCTCTGCTTTCAGGCGGCCGACCAGTTCGTAGAGGCGGCTGCGCTCGGCCGGGCCCAGCGGCGCGGTCGGCTCATCCATGATCAGCACGCGATGGCGGGCCTGCACCGCGCGCATGATCTCGATCAGTTGCTTGTTGGCCACCGAGAGACTGCCGGCCTTGACATCCGCGGCGAAGGTGGCGCCGGTGCGGGCCGAAAGTTCGGCGAAGCGGATGCGCATCGCGCGGCGATCGATCATCGGCCCGCGTCTCAGCGGCGCGCCCAGAAACACATTCGAGAGCGCCGACATTTCAGCGACGATGTTGAGTTCCTGATAGATCGCCGCGACATTAGCATCGCGCAGGCGCCGTGCCTGGCCGGCGACGATCGGCTGCCCGTTCACCAGGATTTCGCCGCGATCGGCGGTATGCGCACCCGACAGGATGCGGATCAGGGTGGACTTGCCGGCG
>DAICZL010000102.1 GCA_027311165.1 bacterium | reverse complement strand
CTTCATGACCGCGGAGACCCTCGCCCGGTTCGACCAGCTGGAACGCCGGCTGGCCGGACAGGGCGGGGCGCTCGGCGCGCAGGCCGAGGCGATCGCGTCGCTGCACGCGGCTCTGCTGCGCCTGGAGGCCGCCGCCGCGCGTCCGCCCGCCGCGGCACCGGTCGCCGGCGCCGAACTCGCCGCGCTGGCGGATCTGGCGGAGCGATTGCTGCTCACACTGGCGCTCGAGCCGGGGGTGGCCTACGACCCGCCCGAGCAGGAGCGCAGGCTACCCCCCGGCGAAGCGGGGGAGCCGCCAGCGCGCGGGAGCAGGCCTTGACCCCCGGACAGACGACTGCCCGGTAACGGACAGGACCGGCCAGCGAACCAGACTGGCCAGCGAAGCAGACCGACCAGCGAACCAGACCGGCCAGCGAACCAGACCGGCCAGCGATCCAGACCGGCCAGCGATCCAGACTGGGCGCTGCCCGGCGTCAGCCCGTAATTTGTGAGTTGGCAGCGGCCGGGACCGGCTGTCCTGTCTTCAACGCCCCAAACGATCCCCGATCTGCCGCCCGAGCGGACCGGTCAGGACTTCGCCTCCTTGGCCGGCGGGCGCTTGGCTTGCTGCAGCGAGGAGAAGGCAGACCCCGCCTCGGCCGGCTTCTTCTTGTCGGCTTTCGGCTTCTTCGGCTCGCGCCCGCTGCGCTTCTGTCCCTTGGCCATGGCTGTTGGCGCTCCTTTTGCTGAGACGGTGACGGGAAGGCGATGACGGGAAGGCGGTGACGTGAAGGCCGTGACGTGAAGGCGATGACGGGAAGGCGGTGACGGGAAGGCGATGACGGGAAGGCGGGACGTATCGTGGCCTTTAGGGATCCGCCGGGATGCGGGTCCCGCGGCCAGAGAGCGCGGCCTCGCGCCCCGCCCGGTTCAGTGTCGCGACCCCATCCTGCGGCCGGCGCTTCGCCTCCTGGCGCGTCGCCGCGCTCTCCGGCGTCCCGCATCGGCCGGTGTCGCGTCGCTGGCTGAGCCCGCATCGGCCCGCGCGCCTGGTCCGGGTCCGGTCTCGTCGTGCCCTCGGCGCTGCTTCGTCGCGGCTCCGGGGGAAGCGCCGATCCGCGCAGCACCGGGTTCGGCCATCATGGGGCTTCAGCCCGGACCCGGGCCGGAATGCCAAGCCGAGCCGAAGTCTCAGGGGGTCGCTTTCTGGGCACCAGCCTGGATCGCCTGACCGGTCGCCGAGATGTCCTTGCCCAATCCCGCCGTGGTGTTGCAGGCGCCCAGCAGGGGCGTCATCGCCAGCAGCAGAAACAGGGCGATC
Organism: bacterium; assembly: GCA_027311165.1. Classification (GTDB taxonomy): domain Bacteria; phylum Pseudomonadota; class Alphaproteobacteria; order Acetobacterales; family Acetobacteraceae; genus DAICZL01. Next base: position 1,891 of record DAICZL010000102.1, on the reverse strand, counting down.
GTGAGGCGCAGAGATGCATGCATGAGCGGATCCTGATGTGACCGGACCTGAACCCTGCAACACTGCGCGTGCGATGCGGGTGATGCAAGACCGGCCTCGATCAATCCCCATGGGGATCGTCCCATCTCTCCCGGGCGTTACCCTCCCCGGGGCGACACCCCTACCGGTCCGGACCAGCGCCCTTCTTGCCTGGCGCGGCAGGTCGGGGGTGCGGCCGGGTCCCGGCTGGCGCCTGGTCTCAGCGTGCAGCCACGGCGGCGGGTCGGGCGCCCAGGATATGGGCGATGGCATAGGTCAGGTCGGAGCGGTTCAGCGTGTAGAAATGGAATTCGTCCACGCCGTTGGCCTGCAGCAGCCGCACCTGCTCGGCGGCGACCACGGCGGCCACCATGCGGCGGGTTTCGGTGTCGTCCTCGGTGCCCTCGAACAGATGGCCGAGCCAGTCCGGCACGCTCGCCCCGCACAGGGCGCTGAATTTCACCGCCTGGGCGAAGTTCGACACCGGCATGATCCCCGGCACGATCGGTGCCTGGATGCCTGCCGCCACGCAGCGGTCGAGGAATTCCAGATACACCCGGGCGTCGAAGAAATACTGGGTGATCGCCCGGCTCGCCCCGGCATCGAGCTTGCGTTTCAGATTGTCGAGATCCGCCGAGGGGCTGGCCGCGCCGGGATGGGTCTCGGGGTAGGCGGCCACCGAAATCTCGAAATCGGCCACACGTTTCAGACCGGCGACCAGATCGGCGGCATAGGCGTAGCCGCCCGGATGGGGCTGGTAGGTCTCGCCATGCGGCGGATCGCCGCGCAGGGCGACGATGTGGCGGACGCCGGCCTGCCAGTAGGCGCGGGCGACCGCGTCCACTTCCTCGCGGGTCGCGCCGATGCAGGTCAGATGGGCGGCCGGTACCAGGCTGGTCTCCGCCGCCAGGCGCGAGACCGTGGCGTGGGTCCGCGCCTGGGTGGTGCCGCCCGCGCCGTAGGTCACCGAGACGAAGCGCGGCCGCAGCGGCTCCAGCCGCCGCACGCAGGTCCAGAGCTGCGTCTCCAGCGCCTCGGTGCGGGGCGGGAAGAATTCGAAGGACAGCAGCGGCGCGGTCTCGGCCGGAACCGGCAGAGGGCCGAAGCGCGGCCCGGTCAGCCAGCGTTCCAACTGGCCGGAAGGCGGGACGGTTCGATGGTTCATGACGCGGATTTGTGCTTGCAACGGCGCCAAACCGCAAGGGGCGGGACGCTGCCCGCGGCGCGATCTGTGGCTCTTGGCGGCGCCAAGGCTTATCAATCGGCAAGGCGACAGCCATTATCTGTCGGCAAGCCGTCGCAGACGGCTCCGACCGACCCTGCGCAACCGCGCGCCCATCGATCGAGGATGCCCATGCATTCCGCTGTCCGACCGACCTCGCCGATGGCGCCGATGCGCCCGCTCTCCGATGCCCCCCGACGCGCCGGCCGGAACGCCCGGCGGCGGGGGCGGCTCGCGCTCGGGCTGCTCTGCGCGCTTGGCCTTGCCGGCTGCGCCACCCCGCCCCCCGCGGACGACAAGGACGCGATGGAGGAGTTCCGCCAGACCAATGACCCGCTGGAGCCGGCCAACCGCGTCGGCTACGCGATCAACGACGCGGTGGACACCGCGGTGGCCGAGCCGATCGCCCGCGGCTACCGCGCCGCGGTGCCGGCGCCGGTGCGCACCGGCGTGCGCAACGTGCTGAACAACCTCAATGCCCCGATCGTGTTCGTCAACGACACGCTGCAGGGCAAGCCGCGCCGGGCCGGCGACATGCTGGTGCGCTTCCTGGTCAACTCGACCGTCGGGGTGGCCGGCATCTTCGACGTGGCCGGTGCGGCTGGCTACAAGCAGCATGGCGGCGGGGCCGGTGTCACCATGGCGCTCTGG